>NZ_JALFPR010000137.1:0-9633 GCF_022785585.1 Oliverpabstia sp.
CCGTGTTACACTTTGAAAAGAACAGGAATAAAGTGATGAGCTGGAAAGGGGTTATGTATGAATCTGATTAAGAAATGTCTGAACCGGGTTTTTGTGGAGGGACTCAGTGGAATGGCACTGGGACTTTTTGCAACACTGATCATCGGAACGATCATCCAGCAGATCGGGACGCTTGCAGGAGGATCCATCGGGACACTGATCTATGCGGTGGGGAAAATGGCAGCCGGGTTAACCTGTGCCGGGATCGGTGTGGGTGTAGCGTATAAGTTTCAGGAATCTCCAATGGTTGTACTGTCAGCTGCTACCAGTGGTATGATCGGTGGCTATGCTTCGAAGGTACTGGCCGGAACATTATTGGTGGATGGTAATCTGGCACTCCAGGGACCGGGAGAACCTCTCGGCGCCTTTATTGCCGCGTATGTAGGTATTGAAATCGGTCATCTGATTGCAGGAAAAACAAGGCTGGACATTATTTTGGTTCCGTTGCTTTCTATTGGTACGGGCTCTGCCGTGGGTGTTCTGGTGGGTCCTTCGATTTCTTCTTTTATGACGTGGCTCGGTGGTCTGATCAATTGGGGAACGGAGCAACAGCCATTTTTGATGGGAATTGTGGTATCCGTTCTGATGGGCATGATCCTGACATTGCCGATCAGTTCAGCAGCATTAGGTGTAATCCTGAATCTGTCCGGGCTGGCAGCAGGAGCTGCTACTGTGGGATGTTGCTGTAATATGATAGGATTTGCAGTGGCGAGTTTCCGGGAAAACGGTGTGGGCGGCCTGATCGCACAGGGTGTGGGAACTTCCATGCTGCAGGTGCCGAATATCGTTAAAAAACCACTGATCTGGCTTCCGGTGATTCTGTCGAGCGCTGTGCTTGGCCCGGTTTCCACGATGTTGTTTCATATGACGAACAATGCTACAGGTTCAGGGATGGGATCTGCCGGCTTTGTTGGTCAGATCATGACCTGGCAGGTGATGGCACAGACGGAACATCCGGTTGTAGTATTGCTGAAGATTGTTGTGATACAGTTTATGCTGCCGGCAGTTCTTACAGTGGTGTTTACACAGTTTATGAGAAAACATAATTTTATCAAGGACGGAGATATGAAACTGGATCTGTAAAAGGAGCGGTATGATATAGAGGAGACAATATGATTTTACTGATTATTATACCGGTTTATATATCTTTAAACCTTTATATCCTTCATCGGGTGCACAAGTGGTTGACAGCGTGTTCCGAACGTTTTCACTCCAGAAAGTTTGCAGTGCCATATATTGTAATTTATTCCCTGTTGGCACTCTCACTGTTATTTGCATTCCTTCTTCCTTCTTCAGAATTGCAGGTACTGGTAAAGCGTATCAGTAATTACTGGCTGGGAACTTTTGCATACATTCTGATATTTATTGCAGTTGCAGATATCCTGCGGCTGGTACTGAAGAAAATACCGGGGAAAATACATGATTTCTTTTTTAGTAAAGTTGGATATGTATTCGTGGGAATTCTTCTGACTGCATTGATTGGAGGAATCAGTGCTTATGGTATCGTGCATTCTAATATCGTAAAAGTCAAACCGTATGAAGTGACGATCCGGAAAAACTGTGGAGACAACAGGGATCTGAAAGTGGTACTGGTTGCGGATCTGCATCTTGGTTATAGTGTGGGAAACGGGCAGATGCAGCGGATGGTGAAAAAGATTAATGATCAGAATGCGGATCTGGTGGTATTTGCCGGGGATATTTTTGATAATGAATATGAAGCCGTGCAGAACCCGGACAGGATCGCAAAGACACTGGCGGGAATTAAGAGCAGATATGGTTCGTTTGGTGTGTTTGGCAATCATGATGTGACAGAGCGATTACTTGGTGGATTTTCTGTGGCGTCTCAGGCTAAAGAGATGCGTGATCCACGATTTGAAGAATTTGCAAAAAAAGCAAAGATCCGGATTCTGGATGACGAAGTGATGCTGATCGATGATGCTTTTTATCTGGTGGGAAGAAAAGATGCGCAAAAGCCGGGTGACGGAACTAAAAATCGCATAGAGCCGGAAGTGATTCTGAGTGGTCTGGATAAGGCTAAACCGATCATTGTTCTGGAACATCAGCCGAAACAACTGAAAGAACTTGAGACATCGGGTGCAGATATGCAGCTATGCGGACATACCCATGATGGCCAGATGTTCCCGGGAAATCTGACTGTCAAACTGATGTGGGAAAATGCCTGTGGTTATCTGAAAAAAGGGAACCTGCACAGTATCGTAACTTCCGGGGTTGGTGTCTGGGGATCGGCGATGCGTGTCGGTACCGACTGCGAGATCTGTCCGATCACGATTCATTTTCAGGGATGAGTTTCGAACCATGCCTGTATAAAAGTATGAATCAGGAAACGGTACAACAGAATGGAAGACAGAAAGAAGGAGTTAGTGAGAGATGACAGCTAAGAAAAAGAAAAAAGGTGGGGGAATCTTCTGGAAACTGCTGTTTCTGGTTGCACTGTGTGTATTCTGCTTCTCTATGTATCAGCTGGTAAATATCTATCTGGGGTATAAAAAAGGAGTGGATGAATATCATGCTGTGGCAGAAGCAACAACGGTGCAGAGCAGTGAACCGTTGGAAGTGGTGGAAGAGAAGAAAGATGAGGAAGGAAATCTGATCCCGGAGGAAGAACTTACCGTCAATCCGCCGGAAGTGGATTTTGACGCATTAAAAGCAATCAATGACGATGTAGTGGGATGGCTGGAGCTGGAGGCAATTCCATCTATTAGTTATCCAATTGCCCAGGGAGAAGATAATGAATATTATCTGCACCGGACAATTAAAAAGACTTATAATTTTGCGGGGTCTGTATTTATTGATTCTACCAATGCATCTGATTTTTCTGATTGCAATACCATCATCTATGGTCATAATATGAAAAACGGTTCAATGTTCGGAAAACTAAAACAGATGTACGAAAGTGAAAAATACAAAGACAGCAAATACCTGTGGATCTGTACGCCGAACGGAAAATACAGGTATGAGATTTTTTCCATGCAGTATGCAAAGGTGGGCAGTGATGTATATACATTGTTCAGTGCACATGATGAACAGTTTGAGGCTTATGTGAAGAAGATGGCAAAACAGTCGAAGGTGGATATGAAGGCACTGGGACTTGGAAAAGATGATTATGTGGTAACATTGTCTACCTGTACTTCCGATGAATCGGTGCGTTTTGTTGTACAGGCGCGCTGGGTCGGAACATATAAATAAAATCAGATATGCAGAAGTGAAAGAATGTGAATGGGTGGAAGAAACCTGTGAAATATGTGGATAAGGAGGATGTATCATGGGACAGGATGTGGAAAAATTACAGGAACTTATTGATCAACATGACCGGATCGTATTTTTTGGTGGGGCCGGAGTTTCTACAGAAAGTGGAATTCCGGATTTTCGGAGTGTGGACGGTCTGTATAATCAGAAATATGATTATCCGCCGGAGACCATTTTAAGTCATACGTTTTTTATGCGGCATCCTGAAGAATTTTACCGCTTTTACCGGGATAAGATGCTGGCACTGGATGCAAAGCCGAATGCGGCACATAAAAAACTGTCGGAACTGGAGGCGGCGGGAAAGCTTACCGGTGTGGTGACACAGAACATCGATGGACTTCATCAGACAGCAGGAAGTAAACATGTGATGGAACTTCACGGATCGGTACACAGAAATTACTGTATGAAATGTCATAAATTTTTTGATGCATCGTACATGCTGCATTCTGCGGGTGTTCCAAAATGCGAGTGCGGCGGTGTGATCAAGCCGGATGTGGTTTTATATGAAGAAGGACTGGATAATGAGGTAGTATCGGATGCCATCCGTACCATTGCAGAGGCAGAAGTGATGATCGTGGGTGGCACATCTCTCGCAGTATATCCGGCCGCCGGTCTGCTGGATTATTTCAGGGGAAGAGCACTGGTACTGATCAATAAAGGTGCCACACCACAGGATCGAAATGCAGATCTTCTGATCCAGAAACCAATTGGTCAGATTTTTTCACAGATTAAAGTAAAGGGGAAATAAAATATGACATATCAGTATGAAGTGGGGGATATTGTAAAATTAAAAAAACAACATCCCTGTGGAAGCAGTGAATGGGAAATTCTCCGTGTGGGTGCTGACTTCCGTCTGAAATGCACCGGGTGCGGTCATCAAATCATGATTGCACGGAAACTGGTGGAAAAAAACACAAGAAATTTACAGAAAAAGAGTGAAGAAAATACTTGAAATTGTTTTTGATTCATGGTAAAATATCGTCTTGTGATATATAATTTATCCTTGTTTCCGGTACTGAAACCGGAAGCCAAAAGTCCAAAAGGAGGTAAAACAGCATGAGCAAATATGAATTAGCATTGGTTGTGAATGCAAAAATCGAGGATGAAGCTCGTGAAGCCGTAGTAGAGAAAGCAAAAAGCTATGTAGCACGTTACGGCGGAACAGTTACAGAAGTTGAAGAATGGGGTAAGAAAAGATTAGCTTACGAAGTTCAGAAAATGAGAGAAGGCTTCTACTATTTCATCCAGTTCGAAGCAGATGCAACCTGTCCTGCAGAAGTTGAAAGACACGTTCGTATCATGGACAATGTAATGAGATATTTAGTTGTTAAGAAAGAAGCTTAATTTTTCTTAAGTGCCAAGCCCATTAAAGGTTTGTAAGATCCCGTAAAAGTATATACATTTACAAGAGAGGTAAGAATATGAACAAAGTCATTTTAATGGGTCGTTTAACAAGAGATCCTGAGGTAAGATATTCAGCAGGTGACAATTCAATGGCAATCGCAAGATATACACTGGCTGTTGACAGAAGATTCAAGAGAGACGGTGAGGCAACGGCTGATTTTATTGGCTGTGTAGCCTTTGGAAGATCAGCAGAATTTGCTGAGAAGTATTTCCGTCAGGGATTGAAGGTTGTAGTCAGTGGAAGAATTCAGACCGGAAGCTACACAAACCGGGACGGCCAGAAGGTCTATACCACGGATGTAGTAGTTGAAGACCAGGAGTTTGCAGAGAGCAAGGCAGCCAGCGACAATTACCGTGGCGGTAATTTTGGCGGTCAGGCAGCACCATCCGCTCCGACAGCAGGTGGAAGCGGATCTGCAGACGGTTTTATGAATATTCCGGATGGAATTGATGAGGATCTGCCATTTAACTAATACGCATTGAACCCAGGTTCGGGTGCGAATCGTTAGATTTCGATAAGGAGGTAATATTCATGGCTTACAATAAAAGTGAAAGACCGGATTCTCCAATGAAGAGAAGAGGCGGACGCAGAAGAAAAAAAGTTTGTGTATTCTGCGGTAAAGAAAACAATGAAATCAGCTACAAAGATGTAAATAAATTAAGAAAATATGTTTCCGAGAGAGGAAAAATCCTTCCTAGAAGAATCACAGGAAACTGTGCAAAACATCAGAGAGCTCTGACTGTAGAAATCAAAAAAGCAAGACATATCGCTATTATGCCATATGTAACAGACTAATTCAAAAAGTTTGTTGTACCGTCATCGGGAAACCGATGGCGGTTTTCTTGTTTAAAAAGAAAAGACTTTTTTCTTTGCGCGGGAAATGATATAATAGGAGAGTAATTTGGTGGTTTGTCATTTTTGACAGAGTGCCGGAAAATCATACCTTTGTTTAAAGAAAGCAAAGGTGTACTTGGAAAAGGAGATTTTTACTCTGTGGGGATAGAATATGCGGAGGGAAAATCGATAATAGGTACAGAGTATGAAAGATGGAATTAAGTTAAAGGGTAAGCTGGCAACATATATGCGCTGGCCTTTTATTCTGACGATACTTCTGGTGGCAATGGATGTGTTATTATACAGCGTCAGCTGGAAGGCGGGAGGAATCGGTACAGTATTTACGGCAGTGTATCTGTTGCTCGGGATTCTGCTATATTTTCACAGAAGACCGGTGTTCCTCAACGAACTGATTTCTTTTGCTACCCAATATGGTCAGGTGCAGAAAAGTCTGATGAAAAACTTTGCACTTCCCTATGCCTTGCTGGATGCAGAAGGAAAGATCCTCTGGATGAATGATGAGTTCCTTTATCTGACGGGGAAAGATCAGAAGTACCGTCGCTTTATCGGAAATATTTTTCCGGAGGTGACAATGAACAAACTTCCGTTGCCGGAGGAAGTAAGAGATTTCGAAGTCGCATATCAGGATCATGATTTTCGGCTGAACATGCGAAGAGTAGAGATCGATGAACTGCTGGATGGTTCTCAGATCATAGATGCAGATAAAGAGAAGAATTATTTGATTGCAGCCTATCTTTTTGATGAAACAGAACTTAAAAAGTATATGCGGAAGAATCAGGAAGAACAGCTTGTGACCGGACTTTTGTATCTGGATAATTATGAGGAAGCGCTAGAAAGCGTTGAAGAGGTCAGAAGCTCTTTGTTGATCGCGCTGATTGATCGTAAGATCAACAAGTATTTTGCTTCGATAGACGGCGTGGTGAAGAAACTGGAAAAAGATAAATATTTTCTGGTCATGCGCCGTAAGTCACTGGAACAGTTAAAAGAGAAAAAATTTAATATTCTGGAAGAAGTAAAATCTGTAAATATCGGAAATGAGATGGCGGTAACTATCAGTATCGGTATCGGTATCAATGCGGATTCGTATGCGCATACTTCCGAATCGGCCCGGATCGCCATGGAACTGGCTCTTGGTCGTGGTGGTGACCAGGTTGTCATCAAAGATGGCAATAATATCACGTATTTTGGCGGAAAATCTCAGATGATGGAAAAGACTACCAGAGTGAAAGCCAGAGTGAAAGCCCATGCTCTGAAAGAATTTATGAGCAGTAAGGACAAGATCGTGGTCATGGGACACAAGATTACAGATGTGGATTCTTTCGGAGCTGCCATCGGTATCTACCGGGCTGCAAGAACTCTGGAGAAAAAAGCTTATATTGTAATCAATAATCCGACTTCATCGATCCGTCCGCTGATGGACGGGTTCCTGCACAGCCAGGATTATGATTTCCGGATGTTTGTCACAAGTCATGAAGCAAAAGAGATTGTGGATGATAATACGGTAGTGGTTGTAGTGGATACGAACCGACCAGGTTATACAGAATGTGAAGAACTTCTGTATATGACCAAGACAATCGTGGTACTGGATCATCACAGACAGAGTAAAGATATTATTCAGAATGCGGTATTATCTTATATTGAACCCTATGCATCATCGGCCTGCGAGATGGTTGCAGAGATTCTGCAATATTTTGCGGACGGTATTCGGATCCGGAATATCGAGGCTGACAGTCTGTATGCGGGAATAATGATCGATACCAATAATTTTCTTACAAAAACCGGTGTCCGCACGTTTGAGGCCGCAGCTTTTCTGCGGAGATGTGGTGCGGATGTGACAAGGGTAAGAAAGATGTTTCGTGAACATGTTGAGGATTATCGGGCTAAAGGAGAAGCAATCCGAAACGCAGAACTGTTTCGTGAACACTTTGCAATTTCGGTGTGTCCAAGTGAAGGACTTGACAGCCCTACAGTGATTGGTGCACAGGCGGCAAATGAGTTGCTGAATATCATTGGGGTAAAGGCATCTTTTGTGCTGACAGATTATCGCAATACGATTTATATCAGTGCAAGATCCATCGACGAAATAAATGTACAGATTGTGATGGAACGCCTTGGCGGTGGCGGGCACCTGAATATCGCAGGAGCGCAGCTGGAACATTACTCTATTACAGAGGCGAAAGATGTACTGAAACAGACTTTACAGAAAATGCTAGATGAAGGAGATATATAAAGATGAAAGTTATTTTGCTTGAAGATGTAAAAGCTCTTGGAAAAAAAGGACAGGTTGTTAATGTAAGTGACGGATACGCAAGAAATCTTCTGCTTCCCAAAAAACTTGGTGTGGAAGCAACCGGAAAAAATATGAATGATCTGAAACTTCAGAAAGCTCATGAAGACAAAGTAGCACAGGAAAATCTGGATGCTGCAAAAGCATTCGCGGAAGAACTGAAAGACAAACAGGTAACCGTAGGCATTAAAGTTGGAGAAGGTGGAAGAACTTTCGGATCCATCTCTGCAAAAGAGATCGCGGAGGCGGCAAAGGCACAGCTTGGATATGAACTGGACAAAAAGAAACTGCAGCTTTCAGCTCCGATCAAAGAGCTGGGTACAACTATGGTGCCAATCAAGTTACATCCGAAGGTAACAGGTGAACTGAAGGTTGTGGTAAAAGAAGCATAGGAGGAATTCTTCCGTGGAAGAAGAACTGATTAAACGAATTCTGCCCCACAGCGATGATGCGGAGCGCTCTGTCATCGGTTGTATGATGATGAACCGTGAGGCGATTATGATTGCATCCGAGATCCTGACCGGAGATGAGTTCTATCGACAGCAGATGGGAATTGTTTTCGATTCCATGGTGGAATTATATAACGAAGGAAAACCGGTAGACTTTGTCACACTTCCGGAGAAACTGAAAGAAAAGGATGTTCCGCCGGAGATCAGCAGCATGGAATTTGCAAAGGATCTTCTGACGGCGGTACCTACTTCGGTTAACGTAGGACATTATGCAAAAATCGTCAAAGAAAAAGCAATGTTGCGCCGACTGATCAAGATGAACGAAGATATTGCCAATACCTGTTATCTGGATAAAGAACCGGTGGAAGAAATCATGGAAGATACAGAAAAGCAGCTGTTTCAGCTTCTTCAGACCAGAACGGGTGGAGATTATGTTCCGATTCGCCAGGTGGTGTTAAACGCCCTGGAGACCATCGAGAAAGCTTCACAGACGAAGGGAACTGTAACGGGAATTCCAACGGGCTTTGTGGATCTGGATTATAAGACATCCGGTCTGCAACCTTCGGATTTTATCCTGGTAGCGGCTCGTCCTTCCATGGGTAAGACGGCATTTGTTCTGAATATGGCACAGTATATGGCTTTTCGAAAAGACAAATCAGTAGCCATCTTTTCGCTGGAGATGAGTAAGGAACAGCTGGTGAACCGTCTGTTCTCACTGGAGTCTAAGGTGGATTCTCAAAAGATCCGTACCGGAAGTCTGGAAGATGAAGACTGGGCGAAATTGATCGAGGGAGCCGGTGTGATTGGAAATTCCCGTCTGATCATTGATGATACACCAGGTATTTCTATTTCTGAGCTTCGGTCCAAATGCAGAAAATTCAAATTGGAACAGGGACTGGATATTATTATCATTGACTACTTACAGTTGATGTCCGGTAGTGGACGTGGCGGTGATTCCCGTCAGCAGGAAATTTCTGATATTTCCCGGGCACTGAAAGGGGTAGCCAGAGAGTTAAATGTTCCGGTGGTTGCGCTGTCACAGCTGAGCCGTGCGGTGGAAAAACGAGATGATAAACGGCCAATGCTTTCAGACCTCCGAGAATCAGGAGCGATCGAGCAGGATGCGGACGTGGTTATGTTCATTTATCGTGATGATTATTATAATAAGGATACCGAACTCAAAAACATTTCAGAGATCATTGTAGCCAAGCAAAGAAACGGCCCGATCGGTACGATTAATCTGGCATGGTTGCCGGAATACACGAAGTTTGGCAATTTAGATCATACCCAGCAGTAAGATGTCGAAATCTTACGATTAGATTTGCTTGTCC
>NZ_JALFPR010000147.1:0-45176 GCF_022785585.1 Oliverpabstia sp.
TGGAACTTATTATGTAAAAGAGATTTCTGCACCGGACGGTTTTGTATCCTCTGACGGGGTACTGGAATTCGATGCCACCTATCAGGGACAGGACATTCCGACCATCAAGCTGAAATCTGTAAAGAAGAACCAGCCTACTACGATTGAGGTAACCAAATCCGATCTGACTACAGGTGTGGAGCTGAACGGGGCATCCCTTTCTGTTTTGGATAAAGATGGAAATGTGATCGACAGCTGGACTTCCGTAAAGGATGAGCCGCATGTGATCAAATACCTGACTGTTGGAAAAACCTATATCCTCCGTGAATCCCTTGCACCGCTTGGCTATTTAAAGACCACGGATGTGGAATTCACCGTTCAGGATACCGCAGAAGTACAGAAAGTGGAAATGAAAGACGATGTGCCGAAAGCACTGCTAATCGTAAACAAGAAAGGCGAATTCCTCGATAAGATCACCCTGCTGGACAATGTCAAAGGCGTTGTAGAGCATCTGTTTGAGTACATCACAGGAAGCCTGTCAGACGTTACCTTTGAGATTTACGCTGCAGAGGATATTAAAGCAGCCGATGGCGTAAGCCCGGATTATTATTCCAAAGACGAACTGGTAGCAACTGTGACAACGGATGCAAACGGCATTGCAAAAGTATCTGATCTTCCGGTTGGAAAATACTATGTCAAAGAGGTAGGCACAGCATATGGGTATGTGCTAGATGAAGAACCACGATATGTAGATCTTTCCTACCGTGATCAGGATACCCCGGTTGTCGTATACGATGAGGACTGGCAGAACAACCGTCAGAAAGTAAAAGTGAATGTCCTGAAGAAAGAAAAGGATACAGATCGTGTATTAAAAGGCGGCATCTTTGGTCTGTACACCAGAAACGACATCCTGTCCGCATCTGGAACGGTGCTGATGGAAGCAGATACTCTGATTGAGTTAAAAACAACAGATGCAGATGGAAAGATTTCCTTTATTGCAGATCTGCCGATTGACGGAACCTATTATGTGAAGGAGCTGTATGCACCGGATGGATTTGTCACCACCGGAGAAGAGCAGGAATTTGTTTTTGAGTACCAGGGAGATAAAGAAGCAGAAGCGTCCTATGAGTTTGTATTTGAAGATGAGCCAACAACCGTGGAGCTTTCCAAAACCGATCTGACCAAGGGCGAGGAACTGCCGGGAGCCAGATTACAGCTGACCGATGAAAACGGTGCTGTTGTTGAGGAATGGACATCCACCGAGGAGCCGCACATCATCAAAGAACTGGTTGTAGGAAAATCTTATACACTGACAGAGACAAAGCCGGCCGATGGATATGCCACTGCGGAAAGCATCACATTTGTTGTGGACAATACTGCAGAAATCCAGAAACAGGTAATGGAAGATGACGTGACCAAAGTGGAGATCAGCAAAACGGATATTACCGGAGACAACGAGATCGAAGGAGCCAAACTGACCATCACAGATGAGAATGGCAAGGTTGTAGAGAGCTGGATTTCTGGAAAAGAGCCGCATTATATCGAAAAACTTCCGATTGGGAAATACACCCTGAAAGAAGAGCAGGCTCCAAACGGTTATGTCGTTGCGGAAGAAATCACCTTTGAGGTGTCTGACACCGCAGAAATTCAGAAAGTAGCCATGAAAGACGATACCGCAAAGGGACGCCTGATCGTTGAGAAAACGGATAAGGATACCGGAGCTGCACTGAAGGGTGCAGAATTTGAACTGAGGGATGCCGATGGCAAAGTTGTGGAAACACTGACCACCGATGAAAACGGTCATGCAACCAGCGGACTGCTTGCAATCGGAACTTATAAGGATGGCAAATTTGACAAAGCAGTCACTTACTATCTGGTTGAGACCAAAGCACCGGAAGGATACCAGTTGGATGAGACCAAGTATGAAGTGACTTTTACCTATGTAGATGACAAAACCCCAGTAATCGAAGTCATTCAGAAAGTAACCAACGAGAAACTGCCGGAGGATACCCCGGTCGTCAGCAACCCGAAAACAGGTGATAATACCAATCTCTGGATTCCGGCCCTGTGCCTGATCCTTTCCGCAGGCGGTCTGATCGGTATGGGTGTGGCATCCAGAAGAAAGAAGAAAAAAGGGGGCAGATAGGCTGAAACAATTATATTTTGCGTATGGAAGCAACATGGATCTGGACCAGATGGCATATCGGTGCCCAAAGGCGGAGGCGGTAGAAACCGTCCGCCTGGAGGGGCATCGGCTGACCTTTGCAGGTGTAGGAAGCGGTCTTGCCACCATCTTCCCGGAAGAGGGAAGCCATGTGGACGGCGTCCTCTGGTCACTGACCGGGGACTGCGAAAAGAGCCTGGATCTTTATGAAGGCTATCCTGATTTTTACGACAAACAGGAAATCACTGTCAAGAATAAAGGTGGAAGGGAAATTAAAGCCATTGTCTATATCATGACAAAAGACTATATGCAGAACTTTAATCCACCCGGACGGTCGTACCTGACCGGAATCTTGAAGGGCTGCAGGCAGAACCAGATCCCGACAGAGCCGATCCTGAAAGCAGCGAGGAAACCACCTGTACCGGGAAAGACACAGAAGAGTCAGCCAAAGAAGCAGAGGAAAGCCGGCCCGGAACGATGAAAATCGTGAAAAAACTTTTTCAAACGGTATGCCTTACAGCCCTTTTCTTAAGTGCCGGGTTTCTGATTTACCACATGGTATATCTCCCAATGGAGAACAAAAAGCTGGTGGCAGAGCTGAAAGGGAATTTCCCGGAGCCGGAAGCTCCGGGAGCCTCAGGCTCTGAAAAGAAAGACCAACCAGCTGGAAGAAAATGCCCGGTGGCTGCGGTAGACCTTGTTTCTCTTCGGGAACAATACCCGGATGTACAGGGGTGGCTGACAATACTGGATACCGGGATCGATTACCCGGTGCTTCAGTCCGAACAGGAAAATGGAGAATTTTATCTGAAGCGGAATTACAAAAAGGAGTATGACATCAACGGAAGTCTGTTTTTGCAGGCAGACTGCAAAGTGTCTGAAAGCAGGAATCTCATCATTTACGGTCACAACATGAACAGCGGAGCGATGTTTGGAAACCTGGACTTATATGCGAATGAAACGTATTATCAGGAGCATCCCTTTACTTATCTTCAGACAGAGGATGGCATTCAGGAATACAGGATTGTCACGGTGCTAAAAGCAGACCTGGAGTTGTTCCCCTTCCAGAAGAAACTCGCAGATGCGGAGGCAGTGCAGGAGTACTTAAAAGCAGCCAAGCAAAGAGAAGTGTTCGAAACTGGGGATGATTACCTGACGTGTATATACGATAAGGTTTTAACTCTCGTCACGTGTTCGTATGAATGGAGCGGTGCCAGGAACATCGTCCTGGCTGTACCCGTTTCCGGGGCATTTTGGAGCGAGAAGTGTTCGTAAGTACCCCAAAAGTGCAGAAAATGAGACAAATAATGACCGCGCGGAACGGGAAGTGTTCAAAACAAGGGGATTATATGAGGTTAGGTGTTGGGAGTATTCAGGAGGAAAAAAGTGTTCCAAAATGGAAACTCTAACCATACTTTACGGGATATCCGCCAATGTTCCGGCGAAAAGTGTCTGCCCCCCTGAAAAGTGCAGAATGTGAGACAACTTATAACCCAGATCCGGCAGGAAGTGTTCCAGAAAGGAGCGTTTCCTGCCGTTGTTATTTACTTGGAAAGGATGGTAACGATTATGAAACGATTTTATACAGCGGAATCCGTAACGGAAGGACACCCGGATAAGCTCTGCGACCTGATCGCAGACAGCATTCTGGATGCGTGTCTGAAAGAGGATGAAAATTCCAGGGTGGCCTGCGAGGTGATGGCGACCAAAGGAAACATCATCGTGGCAGGAGAGATCACAAGCAGATTTGAGCCGCAGGTGTTTGAAATCATCAAAAAAGTGTTGGAGAGCGCAGGCTATGAAGCGGAAGAAATCCACATGGATGCGCTCATCCACAGGCAGAGTCCTGACATTGCCGGGGCGGTGGAGCAATCCAGAGAATGCAGGGCAGGGACTGTTTCTGTTCAGAGCGGACTTGCCAGCGGTGCCGGGGATCAGGGCATCATGGTTGGATACGCCTGCGATGAGACACCTCAGCTCATGCCGATGCCAGTAGTTCTAGCAAACCGCATCGTGAGGGAACTGTCTGCAAGCCGCAGAAGCGGTTATATCATGGGAATCCTGCCGGACGGAAAGACACAGGTCACGGTGGAATACGAAGATGACAGGCCAGTCCGTCTGGATACGGTCATTGTTTCCTGCCAGCATGAAGAGGAAAAATCTCTTCGGAAGCTGGAGCATGAGATCCGGGAGAAAGTATTGCGCCCGGCACTTCGTATGCTGCCGCCGGATGAGGACACCAAAATTCTGATCAATCCATCGGGCAGATTTGTGTGCGGAGGTCTGGATGCAGATACCGGACTGACCGGAAGGAAGCTGATGGTGGATACCTACGGCGGTCTGGTTCCGCATGGCGGCGGTGCATTCTCCGGGAAGGACTGTTCCAAAGTTGATCGTTCCGGGGCATATATGGCACGTTACATCGCCAAAAACATGGTGGCTGCAGGACTTGCCAGCCGATGCCAGGTGTCCCTTGCCTACGCCATTGGGGTTGCCCAGCCAGTCATGGTACAGGTAGATACCTTTGGAACTGGGAAAATCTGTGCGGATGACTGCCTTGCTGCAGCAATCCCTCTGGTGTTCGGGCTTACCCCAAGCCAGATCTGTGACACCCTGCACCTGAAGCGGCCGATCTACCGACAGAGTGCCGTGTTCGGGCATTTTGGCAGAAAGGAATTCCCGTGGGAGAAAATAGATAAGGTAGAGCAGCTCCGGGATACCGTGATGTAATGCCGTGGATTCCAGAAGAGGAAATCAAACGGGCAAGGGAGATCACCGCCATTGAGTACCTGAAGAAATACCAGCCGAACCGCCTGAAAAAATCTTCAGCCAGAAATGAATGGGAGCTGACGGACCACGACAGCTTCAAGATCAACGAACTCACCAGCCAGTGGCACTGGAAATCCAGAGATATCGGGGGTACCAGTGCTTTAAATTTCCTGATCCATGTAGATGGGTGTTCATTTCTGGAAGCGGTGCAGATGCTGAAAGATGAGTATCCCACCTATATCCCTCCGCCTGTGGAGGCAAAGCCCAAGAAGCCGTTTGTCCTGCCGCCGGCCAGCCCGGACTGCCGCAGAGTGTTCCGATACCTGAAAGAGCGGGGCATCAGCGGCGAGATCTTACAGCGGTGTGTTCATCTGGGAATCCTATATGAAAGCCTGCCCTACCATAACGCTGTGTTCGTAGGCCGGGACGAAAATCAGGTGGCAAGATATGCTTTTCTGCGTGGAATTTACGATGCCAGCGGAAAGTCTTTTAAGATGGAACAGGCCGGAAGTGAAAAGGCATACGCTTTTTGTGTTCCGGCAGAAGAGGGCTGCAGACGGGTTGCCGTTTATGAAGCCTGTGTGGATGTGCTGGCTCACATGACACTGGAACAGGGAAACCGGGATAAGTACCGTCTGGAGCTTGGCGGGATCAGCGCCCCAAAAGAAGGACAGAGCCAGCGGAGCATGAAAAAGCCGCAGGCATTGGAACATTTTTTGTCCCAGCACCCGGAGATCACCGAAATCGAAGTGTGTACCGACAATGACTTTGCCGGACGGTGGGCGTGTGAACATATCCGAAAAGCCTACGAAGGTAGCTATCAGATCATCGAGAACCTGCCGGAAATCGAAGGAGCGGACTGGGCAGATATGGCAAAGATAGCTGCCCGGACACCAGAGAAACGGCAGGGCAAGGAAGTGAGGTGATGCCTATGAAAAACAAAATAGAAGTGGAAATACTTTCCCCTGTTATGGCAAGTTTTATCCCGGAACGCTCAGACAGTGTGGACTGGGAAGATGCAGACCCATTGGAAGGAAACGAGCTGGTGCCATACCAAGAAGCCATAGCAGAAAAAATTGACCAGGTCAACCGACTTGGTTCACCGGACGACACCCCCTGTAATCTAATGGATTATTTTCACGGAAGCGACAGTGTCCGGGAAAAAGTAGAACGCATTACAATAGGGGTAAAAGAACAGGATAATGTTTTATACGGATGTGCCAGACTGACGCTTTGCAAACCTCTGACATCAAGAGAATATGTCGAGGTGGAAGAGTATCTGCGAGGCCAGTACAGCGATGGCTGGGGTGAGGGCATGGAGCAGAGGGAGATCAAAGTAGACGGCGGCGAATTATATCTGCATTTTTATGTTGGTGCAGGTTCGGATTTTCTGATTCAGATGAAAGCACCGGAAAACGGTATGCAGGAAAAGCAGCCGGAACAAAAGCCGTCCCGTCCAGAGCTTAAGCTCTTAGGGCATGACGGAAATATTTTCTCAATCCTTGGGGATGCCTCAAGACTGCTCAGACGTGCCGGAATGTCCGAACAGGCTAATGAGATGGAAGAACGTATCTACAAGAGTGGCAATTACCATGAAGCGCTGAGAATCATCAGCGAATATGTGGAAACCGAACTGTCGGATCATCGTGAACAGCCCAGAACGCCGAGAAAAGAAACACCGAAAAAAGAGGATATCTGCCGATGAGCAGTTCCATAGATAGAAGCACTTCCGGAGAAATCTGGAAAATAAGCAACCGAAAGGATGATGCCTATGGGAAATACCCTGAAACTTGAAAACCTTTTAAAACCGGACTGCCTGCCAGATGAGTCTGCCGGAGGGGAGAACTGGCGTATCCTGCATGGGGATACCTTAAAGCTGGTCAAGGGATTCCAGCCGGGGATCTTTGATGCAGTCGTGACTGATCCGCCCTATGCGTCCGGGGGAACCAAGCAGAATGAACGCAACCGTACCACCAACCAGAAGTATAGCAGTATGAAATCGGAGAACGCCCTGCCGGATTTTGATGGGGATAACAAGGACCAGCGTTCCTGGACCCACTGGATGGCAGAATGGCTGTACGATGTACGGAAAGCCTGCAAGAAAGGGGCTCCGATCTGCCTTTTTATTGACTGGAGACAGTACCCGTCCATCACCGATGCCCTTCAGTGGGCAGGCTGGATCTGGAGAGGAACCGCAGTCTGGGACAAGGGAAACTCCCGTCCTCAGAAAGGCAGGTTCCGCCAGCAGGCAGAATATATTGTCTGGGGGAGCAACGGCCCGATGCCGATCAACCGCCCGGTGTCCTGCCTTCCGGGGGTATTCCGTTATGGAAATCCGCAGAACCGCATCCATGTGACAGAAAAACCTCTCCAGCTGATGAAGGATGTCATTCAGATCTGCGAGCCGGGCGGTCTGATCTTAGACCCGTTTGCCGGAGCTGGTACTACTATCCTCGCTGCGGCAGAGTCAGGATATCAGGCAGTCGGTATTGAGGTAACGGATGCGTATTATAAGCTGGGAAGTGACCGTGTCCGAACCGCACTGGAAGCATTGGAAGAAACAGAAAACAAAGAATCGCAGTAACCGGATGTCTGTCAGACATCTGAAAAAAGAAAAAGAAGAATCCAGATGTCCACAAGACATCCACAGAGCCGGGATGCTTTGTGGGTGTTTTTTTAGATCACGCCGGACAGAGGTAAACTGTCCGGTCAGGAAAGGAGATGGTCGTATTGGAACAGGCACTTGCTTATGTATGCTGTTCTGCAGAAGAGGGAAAGACCAA
The DNA here is from genome assembly GCF_022785585.1 of Oliverpabstia sp. Lineage (NCBI taxonomy): Bacteria > Bacillati > Bacillota > Clostridia > Lachnospirales > Lachnospiraceae > Oliverpabstia > Oliverpabstia sp. The sequence continues at coordinate 7,696 of NZ_JALFPR010000147.1, forward strand.
GGTACAGCGGTACTGCCGGAAGATCTACGAACTGGGATATGTACCGATCTGCCCGCAGTACAGCTTTTCCCCATTCCTTGATGATGGGGATGCAGAGGATATGCAGGCCATGCGGAGAATGTCCCACCAGATCTTAAGACGATGCAGGATGGTGGTCGTCTGCGGAAAAGAGACCACCGGGACGATGAACACGGAGATCAGCATGGCTGACAGACTCCATATCATCTGTACCACGCTGGATGGGTTGAGCAAAATCAAGGAAAACGAATGATTCAGAAAAACGACTGGTTCAGAGGGGACGAAACCGGATGCGACTGGTTTTGCAAGCATAGCGTTTGGATATCCAAACGCACTTTGGGGAGAACCCCAATCCCCCATACTGAGCCGTAAACAAACGAAAGGAGAACAAAAAAATGTTAGGATTTATACTTGGCACAATGACCGGAGGAGTAATGGGCGTTTTTGCAATGTGTCTTTTCATAGCTGGAAAGCGGGAAGATGAGGCACTGGAGCGGTGCCGGATGAAACGGAAAGAGATCATCAATCACGGTGCATGCATCTGTTTTGTAGACGGCAAAGGAAAGGAACTGTTCCGACTCTCAGACGGGGAGAGCCTTGTGCAGAATGCCCCCAATGGAGAGCGGAACGTATCCACCTGTCACTATCTGGATGCAGAATCTGCTATGATCGATGGGAAGAAATGGAACCTTCTGGAGTTTGCAAAAGAGATGGAAAAGAGAGGGATCATGTTCGCCCCAATGGAGCTGTGCCAGGTACCGGAAAGGGGGTGAGACCCATATGAAGAAAAAGATCATTGCTGCAGCGGTAGCCATCGGCGTTCTGGCAGGTTTCCTGATCTGGAAAAACCGTGAAATGTAATGGAGTAATCAATAACCCGTCGGAAAGCAGGTGAAGAGATGAGAAAAAGAAACCATGTGATACCAGTCCGCCTCAATGCAAAGGAGCTGCGTTTTCTGGAAGAGCAGGTAGAAAAAAGCGGCCTGTCCCGTGAGGAATATATCCGTTCCATTGTCATGGGCGGCGAAGTCCGGGCAAGACCCTGTGAGCATCATACGGAGCTTTTGCGGAAAATATCCGGTCTGTGCAACAACGCCAATCAGCTTGCCCATGTAGCCAACGGCTGCGGGCTGGCAGGGGAAGAGAGCATCCGGGAAATGCTCCGCATAACGAAAGAAACATGGAGGCTGGTCAAAGAGGAATGGTAGCCGATGGCATATACCAGTATCATCCCGGTCAGCCGTCTGGACAATTCCATCACTTACATCCGAAACAAGGATAAGACCACAAAGAAAGGGCAGAATGCCGGCTCTCTGGAAGAAGCCATTGATTATGCCATGAACCGGAACAAGACGGAGCGTTCCGTTTTTGAGGATGCCATCGGCTGTGTCTGTGAGACTGCCTATCAAGATATGGTAGCTACAAAGAAACGGTACCACAAGATGGATGGAGTACAGGGCTATCATCTGGTGCAGAGCTTTGCCAAAGGGGAAGTTACACCGGAACTGGCCCACCAGATTGGCATAGAGCTGGCAGAAAGGCTCCTTCAGGGAAAATATGAAGCAGTGATCACCACCCATCTGAACACGGAGCATTACCACAACCACATCGTGTTTAACTCCGTGAGCATGGAAGATGGGAAAAAGTACCACAGTAACAGCAGAAGCTACTACGAGGACGTGCGGAAAGCTTCGGATGCCCTGTGCCTGAAATATGGCTTATCAGTTATCGAACCGAAAAACGGCAAAAGGAAGTCCTATGCCCAGTGGATGGCAGAACAGGACGGAAAGCCGACCTGGAGAACCTCGATCCGTCTGGATATCCGGGATGCGGTGGCAGAGAGCTTCACATGGAAACAATTTCTGGACCAGATGAAACAGAGGGGATACCAGTGGAAGCTGAACCAGAAGTACATTGCATTAAAAGCACCGGGGATGGAACGGTATATCCGCCTGCGGAGCCTTGGGAAGAATTACTCGGAAGAGAGCATCCGGCAGTGGATTTTGCAGCCCAAAAGCAGGATACCTGCTGAAATGGAACATACTTCCCGAACCCCGAAAAAGAAGTTAAAAGGGATACAGGCCCTGTACTATTCCTATCTGTACCAGATGGGTGTTTTAAAGCAGAAGCCCAAAAGGATCTCCCCGGTGCTCCGGGCAGATATCCGGAAACTGGATGCCAGAATTGAGCAGATGGAATTTCTCCAGAAGCATCAGATCACCACCCGTGAAGAGCTGATGGCATACCGAACCCCATTGGAAGAACAGGTACAGGCACTCACAAAGGAACGAAAGCGGCTCTACCGGAGCGAACCGGACAGTGTCAGGATCGGTCAGATCACCGAAGAACTGAAGCCGCTTCGGAAGGATATCCGCCTTTGTATCCGGATCGAACAGCAGTCCAAAGAGATGGAAGAAAAGATGCGTCTTGCAGAGCAGATTCAGAGACAGGCAGAACAGGAAGAAGCACAGACGGAGAAAACCAGACAACCGAGAACAGAAAGCAGGTGAACAATATGAACTATGGAGGCGATGCGGCGGACCAGATCGTCCGGTATTCCCTGGACGGTGTGGACCACGGGCTCAGGCTTTCGGGTACGCTGGCAAAGCATCTGGCGGTATTTGTTGCCGCCGTATTAAAAGATCAGAAGAAAACGAGGGGCAGAACCCGGATGGTGCGGATGTTAAAGGAGAATAAGCCATTGAAATTTTTTACCGTACCGTCCGACCGCCTGCGTGAATTCTGCAGTGAGGGCAGGAAACGAGGGCTGCTCTATGTCATTATCCGGGATAAAAAGAACCCGGAGATGAGCGAGGTCATGGTCTTTGCAGATGACGCAGCCAAGGTCAACCGGGTCATGGATAAGATGAACCTTGATTTTGTAAGAAGCGAAGTCGGGGAAGCTGTCCATGAGGTAACCGCAGGAATGGAAACGCCGGAAACCGGAATGGTGCAGGAAACCGTACAGATGCCAGAGGGCGAGGTGCAGTTCGAGATCAGCGATCTGGACGAAGCATTCCAGGTTGGTGATATGGATTTTTCTGAAGGAGAAAAGAACCAGAACCACGATGGAAAGGAAATGTCCGAACCGGAAAATTTTATCCCGGTGCAGGAAGAGGGGGAAGAGAATCTGTCCGGCTCTTCCTTGCACAGCAGAAATATTTCTACCGGGCAGGAAAACGGGACTGAAGGGACAAAGCAACAGGAACGTCCCAGTGTCCGCCGGGAGCTGGAGAACATCAAACGGGAGAAAACAGAGGAATCCCAGAAGCGGAGCCGGGAAAAGAACCGTGGACCAAAGAAAACGCAGAAGAAAGCAAGAAATAAACGAAAGGTGAAAGCGAGGTAGTAGATGGACCTGACAAAATTTTTAGGGCAGGACACGCAGGAGCAGTCCACCCAGCGGTTATCGAAAGAGGAATATGCCGCGCAGAAAAAGCAGGAGAGGGAAGAAATCTGGGGCATGATCGATGGAAAGGCACAGGAGGTCTTCCAGAATGGGGACTCCTTAAAAGGATTCCTTGATTTTATGGGACAATGCAAGCCGCAGAGGACAGACAACCTGTTCCTGCTCTATGCACAGAACCCGGAAATCCGGCAGGTCAAGACCTTTGAAAAATGGAAGGAAGAAGGAAAGGTGGTCAAGACCGGAAGCAAGGGATACAACTTCATTGTCGGACAGGAATATGAAAAGGATGGTGTCATCCAGCAGGGGTACTCCATCCAGAAAGCCTATGACATCAGCCAGATCCGCACCAAGCAGCCGGAAGAGGCGGAGCCAAAGCCGATGGACCAGCTAATGGAAGCACTGCTGACCGACAGCGAGGTACGGATTCAGATTGCAGACAATCTGCCAGATAAGGTGCAGGCGCAGTACATCCCAAACAAGCGGACGATCTATGTCCGAAATGGCATGAGCAAAAATGCAACGTTCCATTCCATCAGCCGGGAACTGGCCTGTGCGTCCCTTGACCATCACGATGGAAGCTACAGCCGGGCAGGGGTATCGGCACAGGCCTATTGTGCGGCGTATGTAACGGCACAGAAATACGGCGTGGATGTCTCCGGCTTTTCCTTTGACAAGGTATGCCAGATGCAGGCATTCGGTCAGAAAGATCCGAAAGAACTCCGTTCCTTTATCCAGGATGTAAAGAGTGCAGCCTATTCCATCGGCAAGCAGGTAGACCGCAACCTTGGCAAAAGTGAGCAGGAATTTATGACCGATGAATTTGCCATCCCGGAGGAAAAAACAGAGAAACCAGCCAAAAGTAAAAAGTCCCCGGAACGCTGATAAAAAGGGCGTTTTTGGGCTCTTTTGCAGTAGCTTTCCAGGAGCAAGTGTGGTATGTTGTGGTTGAGAAAAAGAGGAAAAAAGGAGGCTCGCCTATGACAAGAATGCGATATGTAAAGATGGACCGGATCATGAACCACATGCTGATTCATGCCCTTCGGGAAGTGTTCCGGCAGGAAAAAGAACAGGGGCTTCCGGTAGATACCACACGGGATCTGGTTCTGAAACTTGCAGAGCAGGAAGAAGGAAAGCTCTACCTGACAGAAGCCGAACACACCAAATCCGTAGAAGCCTTAAACAAGCTCCGGGACACATACATCAACAACGGACGCTATTCCGATGGGATCGACAGCGTCCTGTTAAAAATCATGAAATCCAGATACCGCCCATACCGTGGACGGGGAAGATGAAAGGAGGCGGTACATATGTATCGAAACATGACAAGTGAAAGGGTGGAATCCATGCGGAGAAGATATCCGCCGGGAACAGAAGTTACTCTGAACAGCATGGAAGGGGAAAGTCATATGCCACCCGGTTTAAAGGGAACGGTGGATATGGTGGATGATGCAGGGCAGATCCATGTAAACTGGGAGAACGGAAGCAGCCTTGCCCTCGTTCCGGGAGTGGACAGCTTCCACATCACGGATCTGCCAAGAGCAGAGAGGCCAAAACAGCAGCCATCCCAGTAATAAACAGCCGGAAGTCGGACTGGGTGATCTGGCTTGCCGGACTGCCTGTTATCTGGTGGGCAGCGATCCTGATTGGGGATGCCATCCAGCCGGGCAGGAATCTTTTTGAGCTGATGGAGGTTCTCACGGAAAAACTGAACCATCCATTCCAGCTTCATTATACGGAATATACCATCAAGTCGGTGCTGGTCTGCACGTTACTTTACGCAGCCGGGATCGGCATTTTTTATTCCAGCCAGAAGAACTACCGCAGAGGGGAAGAGCATGGCTCTGCCAGATGGGGAGATGCCCGGCAGATCTGTAAGAAATACAGCCAGAAGCCGTACTCCCAGAACATCCTGCTGACGCAGAACTTCCGCATCAGCCTGGACACCCACAAGCACCGCAGGTGTCTCAACATCCTCGTGGTGGGAGGCTCCGGTGCAGGAAAGTCCAGAGGCTTTGCCCTGCCGAACATCATGCAGTGCTGCTGTTCGATGGTCATCACCGATCCGAAAGCCGAGCTGCTCCGAAAGACAGGCGGTCTGCTGGAAAAGAAGGGATATGAGGTGCGTGTCTTTGACCTCATCAATCCCGACACATCTTTTTGCTACAATCCATTCGAGTACGTCCACGATGACAAAGACGTACTCCGTCTTATTTCCAATCTGATACAAAACACCACACCAAAAGGTTCCCAGTCCTCCGACCCTTTCTGGGAGAAGAGCGAGACAGCACTGCTTCAGGCACTGATGCTGTACCTGCTTCACGAAGCTCCGCCGGAAGAACAGAACTTTGCCATGATTATGGAGATGTTAGGTTCTGCCCAGGTAAAGGAAGAGGACGAGGACTATGAGTCCCCTCTGGATATTTTGTTTGACCGTCTGGAGATGCGGGACCCGGACAGCATTGCCGTCAAGCAGTACCACATCTACAAGCAGGCGGCGGGAAAGACCGCCAAGTCCATCCTGATCAGTGTTGGTGTCCGTCTGGCGGCCTTTAACCTGCCGCAGATCGCCAAGCTGACCAATACCGATGAACTGGATCTTTCCAGCATGGGTGAGAAGAAAGTAGCCCTTTTCTGCTGTATCCCGGATGCGGATACTTCTTTGAATTATCTGGTAGGCATGATCTACAGCCAGCTTTTCCAGACGCTTTATTACATGGCAGACCGTGTGCATGGCGGTGCCCTCCCGGTTCCGGTCAACTGCATTATGGATGAGTTTCCAAACGTATCCCTGCCCAATGAGTTTGAGAAGATCCTGGCAACCTGCCGATCCCGTTCCATTTACTGCAGCATCATCATCCAGAACATGAGCCAGCTAAAAGCTCTGTTCAAGGACTCCTGGGAGAGTCTGGTGGGAAACTGCGATGAGTTTTTATATCTGGGCGGCAACGAAAAAGAGACACACAAATATGTATCAGAATTACTGGGAAAAGAAACCATAGACACCAATACCTACGGGCAGACCAAGGGCAAATCCGGCAGCTACTCCACCAACTTCCAGCAGAGCGGAAGGGAACTGTTACAGCCGGATGAAGTCCGCATGCTGGACAACCAGAATGCCCTTCTGTTTATCCGTGGGGAGCGGCCCATACTGGATGCCAAGTATGACCTGATGAAGCATCCCAACATCCGGTATACCGAGGACGGTGGAGCCGGCCCGTTCAACTATGCGAAAGCACCGCTGGCACATGACGATTTTACGTTTGACGAAACAAGATATGACGATTACGAACTGCTTCTGGATGAGGACATCATCGGGGAGCTTTTTTGATGGGAGGAATGCCAATGAATTTACTGAAAAATAAGAAACACACAGAAACCAAGAAAGAGACCGCACTGCTGAAGATGAAGAGAGGGCAGAAGAAACTGTTTGTCCTGTATGCGGTCATGGTGCTGACGATCTGCATCGGGGCAACCTGCGTTTACGCTGCAGGCGATCCGCTGACCGTAGTCAATAACCTGTCCACCTTTATCTTTTCCCTGATCCGAGCCATTGGCCTGATCCTGCTGGGATTTGGTATTGTGCAGGTCGGCCTGTCCTTAAAGAGCCACGATCCAAGCCAGAGGGCAAATGGATTTTTGACACTGGCAGGCGGTATCATCATTACCTTTGCAAAAGAGATCCTGGACCTGATCATGGGATAGGAAGAGAGACTAGAAGGGGAGCCATGCGACAAGCTGGCTCTCCGCTCACTTTTGCAGGATGGGAGGTGAAACTGTTTGAGTGATAACTGGATCGTACAGAATCTAAATTCTGCCTTGCAGACCTGGAGTGACAAGCTGGCTGAGATCTGGACACTGCTGACGCAAAACCCGGAGAATTTCAAGGGCGGTGCGATCTGGAGTGTGATGACGAACATCAACGGTGGACTGAAAGCCATCGGGTACGGCCTGCTGGTTCTGTTCTTTGCAGCGGGGCTTGTGAAAACCTGTGGAAGCTTCACGGATATGAAAAAGCCGGAACACGTCGTGAAAGCCTTTATCCGATTTGCACTGGCACAGGGAGCCGTCATGTCCGGCATGGAGCTTCTGACTGCAATCTTTTCCATAGTGCAGGGCATCGTGACAAACATCATGTCCCACTCCGGGATGGCAGGGGGAACCGTAACGGAACTGCCCTCGGAGATCGTGGACAAGATCGAAGCGGTGGGAATGCTGGAATCCATCCCGTTGTGGATCGTAACCCTATTGGGAAGCCTGCTGATTACGGTATTGTCGTTTGTCATGATTCTGACCGTATATGGAAGAATGTTCAAGCTGTACATGTATACAGCCATCGCACCGATTCCGCTGGCAACCTTTGCCGGGGAGCCGACCCAGTCCGTGGGGAAGAACTTTATCCGTTCTTACGCCGGGGTATGTCTGGAAGGAGCCATCATCGCACTGGCCTGCATCATCTTTTCGGTGTTTGCGGCAAGCCCGCCGGCCATCGGGGACACCAGCCTGTCAGCCGTGACCATTGTCTGGAATTACGTCGGGGAGCTGGTATTTAACCTGCTGGTACTGGTTGGGGCAGTCAAGGCATCCGACCGGATCGTAAAAGAAATCATGGGATTATAGGAGGCAAGAAAATGGAAGAACCAAAGACACTAAGCTATGACTGGCAATATGGCCGGGAGGAATTATTTCTCCAGATAGACGGTTATGGGGAGGATGACAATCTCTATATCGGGCTTTACCACATGGAAGATGGATGCCCGGAAAGTTTTGCAGACCTTACGGTAAATCTGCCTTTTGCTCCACTGAATAATATCAATGAAGCCTATATTGATCACAATTTCAGTAAAGAAAAGCTCCATTTTATAAGGCAGCATAAGCTGGGAAAGATACTGCCGGATACCGCATCCTCCGGTTACTGTATCTTCCAGAAAGTCGCATTTGATCTGAAAAAACTGGCAGAGCTTGATCCGGAAGGAACCAAAGCATTTATGGAAAGACATGGTATCCAGATAGAGGATGCACCAAAACAGAAACCAAAGAAAAAACAGAGATCACAAAGAGAAAGGTAGAAAATGACATGGAAGTGAAAATGAATAAAGAAATCCGCGACTATCAGGAGGCAATGTTCTGGGGCTTAAGTTTCCGGCAGTGCCTTTTTTCAGTGCTGGCAATTCTGGCAGCCCTTGGGATCTATTTTATTACCAGGAAATACGCCGTAGAACAGGTAACCGGATGGCTGTGTGTGCTTGGGGCGGCTCCCTTTGCAGCCTGTGGCTTTTTCCGTTACCACGGCATGACTGCGGAACAGTTTGTATGGGCAGTCATCAAATCCGAACTGCTGTACCCGAAACGGCTGGTATTCAAATCGGAGAACCTGTACTTTTCCTGCATGGAAGAAAGCCTGCAGCTAGGTGAAAAGATGATGGGAAACGGAGCGGAGCTTCTGGAGAAGAAGCGGACGAAACAGAAGAAACCAAAGAAACTAAGAGGAAGGGGTGATGCCTTTGATTAAAACCCTGAATCAGACACTGAAACAGGACAAAGAAAAATTCAAAGTACCGAAGTCTGTCCAGCAGGCCATCCCGATCCGTAAGATCTGGCCAGATGGGATTTTCCAGGTGGAGAGCAAGTATTCCCGTACATTCCGGTTTACGGATATCAACTATTCCATTGCCAGCAAAGCGGACAAGACGGAAATGTTTCTGGATTACTCGGAACTTTTAAATGCACTGGATTCCGGCTGTACGGCGAAGATCACCCTGAACAACCGCAAGATCAACAAGGAAGAATTTGAGCAGTCCCTGCTGATTCCAATGAAAGGGGATGGGCTGGATGAATACAGGAAGGAATACAACGATATGCTCCTTTCCAAAATCTCCGGTACCAACAACAGTATCTACCAGGAACGTTATCTGACTGTCAGCGTCCACAAGAAGAATATCGATGAAGCCAGGACATACTTCGCCCGTGTGGGAACGGATATCATCACCCATCTGGCCAAGCTGTCCTCCATCGGGGAAGAGCTGGATGCGGAACAGAGGCTCCAGATCTTCCGGGACTTTTTCAAGGCAGACGTTCCGCAGAGCTTTCCGTTTGATATGAAAGCCTTTGCGAAAAAGGGACACAGCTTCAAGGACTGGATCTGCCCGGACACGATGGAGTTCCACAACGACCATTTCAAGCTGGGTGAGCAGTACGGCAGAGTCCTTTTTATGGAAGATTACGCCAGCTATGTAAAGGATGAGATGATCTCCGAACTGTGCAGCCTTGGCAGGAACCTGATGCTGTCCATTGACATTATTCCGGTGCCTACAGATGAAGCGGTGCGTGAGATCCAGAACCGACTGCTGGGTGTAGAGACCAACGTGACGAACTGGCAGAGACGCCAAAATGCAAACAATAACTTTTCTGCTGTGGTTCCCTATGACATGGAGCTGCAGAGAAAAGAAACCAAGGAGATGCTGGACGATCTGACCACCAGGGACCAGAGGATGATGTTCGGTATCCTGACAATGGTACATATGGCAGACAGCAAGAAACAACTGGATTCCGACACGGAAACCCTGTATTCCATTGCAAGAAAGCACCTCTGCCAGATGGCAACTCTGAAATGGCAACAGGCCGATGGGCTGAATACTGTCCTGCCGTATGGCCTGCGGAAGATCGATGCGGTGCGTACCCTTACCACAGAATCCACTGCCGTCCTGATTCCGTTTCATACGCAGGAGATCATGCAGCCGGGCGGCATCTACTATGGGCAGAATGCCGTCAGCAAAAATATGCTGGTGGCAGACCGAAGGAAGCTGTTAAATGGAAACTCGTTCCGACTGGGAGTCAGTGGTTCAGGAAAGAGCTTCTCGGCAAAGGAAGAGATCGTAGACCTTGCCCTTTCCACAGAAGATGACATTCTCATCCTTGATCCAGAGTCGGAGTTTACTTCTCTGGTGGAAGCCTTAAACGGAGAGGTCATCCAGATCTCGGCAACCTCCGATACCCATCTGAATGCACTGGATATGGACTCTGCCTATGGCAATGACCGTAATCCTCTGATTGAAAAGTCGGAATTTATCCTGTCCCTGTTTGAGCAGCTTGTAGGAGCCGGAAACCTTTCGGCAAAGGAAAAATCCATCCTCGACCGCTGCACCGCAGATGTGTACCGGGATTATATGAGGGGCGGATACCAAGGGCAAGTGCCGACCTTAAAAGACCTGTACCGACAGCTCATGCTCCAGCCGGAGGAAGAAGCCAGAGGGCTGGCATTGTCTTCGGAATTGTTTATCAATGGCAGTCTGAACACCTTTGCCCAGGAAACCAATGTCAATACGAAGAGCCGTATCATCGACTATGACATCCGGGAGCTGGGCGAACAGTTGATGCCCCTTGGCATGCTGGTCACACTGGATTCGATTTTCAACCGTGTGATCCAGAACTGGAAGAAGGGAAAAACGACATGGATCTTTGCGGATGAGTTTTATCTGCTGTTCCGCTACGAATACAGTGCGGACTTTTTCTACCGTCTGTACAAGCGTATCCGTAAGTATTCCGGTTTTGTAACTGGGCTTACCCAGAACGTAGAGGAACTTCTGAAATCCGATACCGCCCGCCTGATGCTGGCAAACAGTGAGTTCCTGATCCTTTTGAATCAGGCCACTACCGACCGGGATGAGCTTGCGGCACTTCTGAATATTTCAGACAACCAGTTATCCTACATCACCAATGTGGGTGCCGGCCACGGCCTGATCCGCTGCTCTGGAAATCTGGTGCCATTTGAAAATTCGTTCCCAAGAAACACCAAGCTGTACCGTCTGATGACGACCAAGCCGGGCGAAGCGTAAGAGCAGTACAGACCGGGACTGGAGGTGAGAGATGAAGGATATCAAAACCAAAGAAGTTACAACAAAACCAAAGACCAAAAATCCTGCCTCCAGAATCCCCAAGGAGCTGATGCGGACGGCCATACTGGAGAGCAAGGAAAAATCCCAGACCATCGCAAATGCCAGGGATAATGATATGGGAGAACAGTCCCCATCAGAATATGCCAGTGGGAAAGTCTCATCCGCAGAGGAATGGGCTGCCAGAAAGACTGGCAGAACCGTAACCAGAGCTGGAAAGACAGCAGCACAGGCTTCCTACGAGAAGATCAAAACAAGAGCCGCGGGCAAAAAAGAAGCACAAGAAAAAGCGGAGAAAGAAGCTTCCAGAGGAACCGGGGACACACAGGCTCCTGATCAGGCCAGCCGGGAAGCACCGAAGCAGAAGAGTCGGGAACAGGCGGTATCCCGTGTGAGGATCAAAGAACGGGAAAACCAGGAAGTCCAGATCCAGAAAGCACAGCGGCAAAAGGCGATTTCAGATGCTGTCAAAACGAAAGAACAGAAGATCCGGGCAGCCAGGGAGACACCGAGAATCCAGAATGGGCAGGAGCTACCAGAAACGAAGCGGTTCTCCATCCGAGAACAGAGCCAGAAAGCGGCAGCAACAGATACCGCAAGGCAGAATGCCATTCGTCAGAAACAGCCGGAAACCATCTGGATCAAGGAGAAGCCAAGGAAGCCGCCGGAGCCGAAAACCATGCAGAAGCGTACTATCAAGACGGCTCCCCAGTCTGCGAAGATCAGCGCCCAGCCAGAGCAGAAGCTCCGAGTGGCCAGCTCCAATGCTCTGACAGCCCGGATGCAGAATCAGATGGAACGATGGGCTGCGAAACAGGCGGCAAAGAAAGCAGCCTTGCAGACTTCCGATGGAGTCCGCCGGATACAGAAAACGGCAAGGGCAGGGGAGAATACCTTCAAGGCAGCCAAAGCCGCCGTGGAAGCGGCAGCGAAAACCGTACAATCCATGATGGCTGCTCTGGGAGCCGCCGGAGCGGTCATGGTTCTGCTTCTGGTTATCATAGTCGGAATCATAGGAGGTGCGGCATTCTCTGGAACTTCGGAGAGCAACGAAGCACTTAGCCAGGAAGTCCTTTCCTATACGTCAACCATCCAGAAATATGCCAACCAGTATGGAATCTCCGAATACGTCTCGGTGATACAGGCAATCATGATGCAGGAATCCGGTGGCCGGGGGACAGATCCCATGCAGAGCAGTGAGTGCCCATACAACACCCGGTACTCCAACAGCCCAAATGCAATCCAGGATGCAGACTACTCCATACAGGTGGGAATCCAATATTATGCGGACTGCCTGAAAGAAGCCGGATGCACCAGCCCACAGGATATGGACAAGCTGAAGCTGTCCCTGCAAGGGTATAACTACGGCAACGGATACATAACGTGGGCGCTTCGAAACTACGGGGGCTACAGTGCAGAAAATGCCCTGCAGTTTTCCAACGAGCAGGCGGCTTCGCATGGCTGGAGTGCCTATGGAGATCCAGAATACGTCCCTCATGTCCTGCGGTATTATTCCAGCGGCGGATTGTTTGCCGGCCTGTTTGGAGGCAACGGCCAGATCGTATCCGTGGCACTTACCCAGCTTGGAAATGAAGGTGGCCAGAAGTTCTGGTCGTGGTATGGCTTTGACAGCCATGTAGCATGGTGTGCCTGCTTTGCCAGCTGGTGTGGGGATCAGGCTGGACTGATCGAGAGCGGCAAGATGCCGAAGTTTTCCATGTGCGATGATGGAATTGCATGGTTCCAGAGCAAGGGAAAATGGAAGAGCCGGGGATACTCGCCAGCACCCGGAACCCTGATCTTTTTTGACTGGAACGGGGACGGAACCTCAGATCATGTGGGAATCGTGGAGAAAACCGAGGGAAATGTCATTTATACAGTAGAAGGAAACACCAGCAATATGGTTGCCCAGAGAAGTTATAATATAAATGACAATACAATTATGGGTTATGGACTGATTAATTGATAGCCATATTATAAGATTTCTTTGCTTAAAACCAAATTTCCAGGCAAAGCATTATTATATGCCTGCCTGGAAAAGGGGAGATATCTATATAAATCTGTTATAACAGAATTGTTGTTAGGCGATGCCGTTTAAAAAATTGGGTACCCGGAGGTTTAAACGGCATCTTTTGAACTTGCAGGGATAAGAATAAAATAATAATGTGGTAAAAATATGGTGAAATGAAAAAAATTTAATTTGCAGGCTATTTTAGAGTTTCCGATATTCAGATGGCGATACATGAAATATTTCTTTAAAGGCAATAGAAAATTTACTTTGGCTTTCGTATCCAACACATTTGGCAATCTGGGAGACACTGTCATCTGTATCCTTAAGTAATCTGGCAGCTTCTTTCAATCTATGTTCTTTCATATGTGCGGCAATGGAATCACCATATACTGCCTTGAATACCTCTTTTAACGTTGAGGTATTGACAAGAAACTGTTTGGATAATTGTTCGATTGTGATTCGTTCTCCAAGGTTCTGCATCATATATTCATGTATTTTTTTGATCAGTTCCGTTTGCTCGGACGAATAGGAGGAAGGTGTTTTTGCATGGGAATCAGGGAGCGTGCTTAGGTATAAAAAAAGTTCCAGAACTTTTAATTTGCATATATCGTTCTGGATCTTAGAAGATATTTTATCAATACCGAAAAAAAGATGTCCGATCTGCTCATTTCCTGAAAAGACAGAGAAATTTTTATCATAGCAAAGATTAGTAATCCAGGACAGATCAGAAATACCTTTTTTTAATGGATATTCGGAAAGGGTATGTTCCAGATATTCAGGAGCTACGAACAGGGAGATACCTTTGTAGTAACCTAAAGGAAAGTAAAGAGTAGAGTGTACACAGTTATCCATACGATGAACAGACAGATCCCCGCTGCCAAGGTAGATATGGCTGGAATGATCAAGTTCCCATTCTAAACGTCCATGCTGGCAAAAATCAATCTGGATCAGAGATTCATATGCCGGATGATATCCGGAAAGACTGTTTGCCCGGAAAGTAAAAAAAGTCATAAAACATCCGGGGAAGAGTGGAAGAATGGTTGCTTTTCCAGTGCCATTTATTTTGGTTTGAAAATTCATTTTTTGTGGAAAGATATCTGTATTCAAAGATGTTTTTCCTAAAATTTTTATATTTCCATATGGAATATCCTGTAATTCCTGTGAAATTAAATTCTGATCATATACAGCCATAAATTGAAACCTCTTTTCTTTAGCGTGTATTGGATGGACAGGTTATTTCAAGTGTTTTTTCAATACTCAGATGCAGCAGGCGGCTCTGTTCTGTATCGGATGCTTTATAGCAGACTTCCTTTCCATTTCGCCGGCTGGTTACAAGACCGTTTGATTTTAAAAGACGCAGATGATGAGATACCGCCGGGCTTGTCATACCCATCAATGTAGAAATATTGAGGACACATTCTTCACAGTGACATAGCAGCCAGAAGATACGTAAACGGCTGGTGTCTCCGAGAAGTTTAAAGATATCGGCAGCAGCTCCAAAGTTTTCTGCATTAGAAAGCTGAGGAAGAAGTTCTTCCACATTTTTTTCCTCATGGTTATGAGGTAAATGAAATTCAGATGTCATAATCAGGCTCCTTTTCTTTTGAGATTGTTCCATTTGGAAGATGTTTGGTTCTGTTTGGAAGAAGAAAACCAAAGTGTGTTGACACTCCTTTATGATGCGATTATACTACAGCCATAACAAATAAACAAGTGCTTAATGCTTGAACAAAAGAAAGGAGTTTTCTATTTATGAAGAAAACATATAAGATTGAAGTAGACTGTGCAAACTGTGCAAACCTGATGGAAGATGCAGCAAAGAAAACTGCCGGAGTTGCAAATGCAACGGTTAATTTTATGACACAGAAAATGATCGTAGAATTTGAAGAAGGTCAGGAACCGAAAACAGTTATGGCAAGTGTTGTGAAAGCCTGCAAAAAAGTAGAACCTGACTGTGAAGTGTTTATCTGATAGACAAAAGTTTCCCTTGTTCCTGAAAATTAATAAAGACTATAAAACCAAATCGCCCCGGAATAGGATATATTTTGGGGCGTATATTTCAAATAATATATGAAAAAATAATCATATGTTCAATAAAAAGGTGGGACAACATTATGACAAAAAAACAGAAAACTATGCTGATCAGAATTTTAATAGCTACAGCAATGTTAATCGGACTTTCATTGGCCCCGATTAGTGGCTTGCCGAGGATGGCACTTTATATGGCCACATATCTGATCATTGGATATGACATTTTAAGAAAAGCGATAAAAGGAATCATTAATGGACAGATCTTTGATGAAAATTTTCTGATGGCAGTGGCAACGGTAGGTGCGATCGCACTGGCTATTTATGAAAAAAGCGGTGATTATAATGAAGCGATTGCTGTTATGTTATTTTATCAGATCGGTGAATTGTTTCAGAGCTATGCCGTTGGAAAAAGCCGTCGCAACATCAGTGCGCTGATGGATATCCGTCCGGATTATGCGAATATTGAAAAAGACGGAAAACTGGAAAAAGTAGATCCGGATGAAGTGGAAATTGGCAGTATTATTGTTGTCCAGCCGGGCGAAAAAGTTCCGCTGGATGGAATCATAACAGAGGGAAACTCTTCACTGAATACCAGTGCCCTGACGGGTGAAAGCCTCCCAAGAGAAGCAAATATCGGAGATGAAGTGATCAGTGGATGTATCAATATGACGGGTGTCCTTAAGATTCGAACAACAAAAGAGTTTGGAGAATCTACCGTATCAAAGATTCTGGAGCTTGTAGAAAATTCCAGTTCCAGAAAATCAAAATCAGAAGATTTTATTTCAAAATTTGCAAAGGTATATACCCCTGCAGTTTGTATCGCAGCACTGGCACTGGCAATTTTACCGCCGGTTGTTCGAAGTCTGTTCATGGGACTTCCGGCACAATGGGGTTCCTGGATTTACAGAGCATTAACCTTCCTTGTAATTAGCTGTCCATGTGCGCTTGTAATCAGCATTCCGTTAAGTTTCTTTGCCGGAATTGGTGGTGCAAGCCATGAAGGAATCCTGGTAAAAGGTTCTAATTATCTGGAAACTCTGTCAAAAACAAAGGTTGTAGTATTTGATAAGACAGGTACTTTGACACAGGGTGTATTTGAAGTAAACGGCGTTCATCATAACACAATGGAAGAAGCAAAGCTTCTGGAGTATGCAGCACTGGCAGAAAGCTCTTCTTCCCATCCGATCAGTAAGAGTCTGCAGCGCGCATATGGAAAAGAAATTGACAGGAACCGTGTCAGTGATATACAGGAAATCAGCGGTCATGGTATTCTGGCAAAGGTAGATGGAACATCTGTTGCAGCCGGAAACAGCAAATTGATGAAAAAACTGGGTATTTCTTATTCAGACTGCCATAGTGTAGGGACCATAATCCACATTGCAGTAAATGGAAGTTATGCTGGTCACATTGTAATTTCGGATGTGGAAAAACCACATGCAAAAGATGCGATTAAGGCTCTGAAAAAAGCAGGTGTTGAAAAGACAATCATGCTTACCGGAGATGCAAAACGAGTGGCAGATCAGGTGGCTGCAAATCTTGGGGTTGATGAAGTACACAGTGAACTTCTGCCAGGAGACAAAGTTGACGAAGTTGAGAAAATTCTGGAATCCAGAAAAGGAACAAAGGGAAAGGTTGCATTTGTTGGTGATGGCATCAACGATGCTCCGGTACTTTCCAGAGCCGACATAGGAGTTGCAATGGGAGCAATGGGAAGTGATGCTGCCATTGAGGCTGCAGATGTTGTTTTAATGGATGATGATCCGATTAAGATTGCAAAAGCAATCAGAATTTCAAGAAAATGTCTTGGAATCGTATATCAGAACATTGTTTTTGCTTTAGTAGTAAAATTTGCCTGCCTGATTCTTGGCGCATTAGGTATTGCGAATATGTGGTTTGCGATTTTTGCAGATGTGGGAGTAATGGTTCTTGCAATTTTAAATGCAATCAGAACCTTACATGTTAAGAACTTGTAGAATATATTGGATAACTGGGGAATTTCATATTTGAATGAAAATGAACTGTATTCTGTAGCAGAACTGTTTAAAATTTTTGGAAATACTTCACGAATCAGGATTTTACTTGCCCTCCACGAAAAAGAAACATGTGTAAATTGTCTTGCCAAAGAACTGGATATGTCAGAATCATCCGTATCGCACCAGTTAAATATTCTAAAAGCACACCGCTTAATAAAGAGGAGACGGGAAGGAAAACTGATATTTTACAGTCTTGCAGATAAACATGTTCGCCTGATTATTGATACAGGTCTGGAACATATATGTGAATTATAGAATATATGGTGATCCGACAAAGGGAGTGGCAGCGCAGGCTGCCACTTTTTCTGTAAATCCCCATAATTTTCCCATAACTTTTCTTTATACTGTGCCTGCAAAATATTTATGCATTTCAGGAGAATGTAAAATGGCAGAAAATGACAAAATACCGCAGGTACAGGATGATGAAAATGAACTGGAACAAAAGGGAAAGGATGGTGATCTGAATAACGAGATAGAATCAGAAACAGTGCTGTCGGACTTTTTACATGCTATGGGATTTAAAAATACGAAAAAGGAGAAAAAAACTAAAGACAAGCAGGAAGAAGTGCCTAGGGATGGTGAAATGACGGAATCCGTCGAGGAGGAAGAGTCAGAACCAGAACATGAGATAATGGTTGTACCAGAACAACGTACCAGAAGGAGATGGCCGCTGGGGGTATTTGGAGCGATGGCTCTGGGCGGGGCAGCATTGGGCATATACCACAGCCTGCCAATGCTACAGGAGCCAAAGCCACCGGCCCCGGATGTTGTAGCAACTTATAATGATCAGAAGATAACAATAGAAGAACTAAAGAATTTTATTGCTGCAGAAGGTGCAAAAGAAAGAGAGCATATGCTATGTCCAACACATGGTTATGACCATTCAAAGTGTGATGCAACGGAAGAGTGCGAAATACATCCTGTAGATTCATTAGAAGGATATCAGGAAATGGTATCCAAAATGGCTTCGGAACAAATGATTTTAAACTGGGCCAAAGAAAAGGGAATCACTGGCAGGGAAGAAGTTCAGCATAATATGGAAGATCTGTTGAATGATGCAACAGTTGAACAGTATATGTCGCAGCTTCATGAAGAAAATGTATCTCCTGAGTCAATTTCCAAGACAGAAGTTCAGCAGTACTATTCAGAAAATCAGGATAAATTCAAAGGAAAAAGCCTGGATGAGTCAGAAGAAGAAATCAGAAAGACACTTGCTTCTGAAAAAGATGGAAGTTTTTTTGAAACATACTTTGAGGATTTGAAAAAAACATCAGGATTACAGGTGAATTATGACGTATTAGAAGTTAATACACCAACAAAAGAAGAAATCTCTGATTACTATGAGCAGAATAAAGAAAAATATCAAACGTCTGCTTCAGCGGATTACAGCGAAATAAAAATTGCGGACGGAAAGATGGATACTGCTACAGAAGCAGTAAGAAAAATACGTTCCGGAGAAAGTCTCGAAAATATAGCAGGTTCTTTTGGCAAAGATAAGAAGGTATTCAAAAATTCGATAGACCTGTCTTCGGATACAGAACTGGGAAAAACAATTGCCACTATGAAAGAAGGTGAAATCAGCGAACCGATAGAAAATGAAGATGGAAGTATCAGTATCATAAAAGTAAATCAGAAAAAAGAAGGAGGGGTAAAAAAATTATCCGAAGTAACAAAAGAAATTGAAAATATTTTGTTGCAGGAAAATATAGATAAAGAATATACAACAAGAAAAAATGACACTTTATTTGTGGTTCACAGCAGACGTTATACACTGGGTGACTTTTATAAAGAATTTCAGGAATTATCAGAAGAATATCGTTCCAAATTTTCTACTTTTGAGGAGAAAAAGAAACTGGTAGAACAGATGATTGCCAAAGAATTGTTATTGGAAAAAAGCACTGATGGTGCGGATGATGGAGAAAACAGCCACAGTTTTGAAGAACTGCAGGTTCAGTATCTTTATCAGGTGATGCACCAGGAAACAGTAGATACAAATCTAGATGAACCTACAGAGGAAGAAATCAAACAGTATTACGAAGAGAATAAAGAATCTCTGGTGACACCGGCCTCTGTAGAGCTGAGTCTGATCTGGATCAGTCAGGGAGAAAATGGCGAAAAGAAAGAGCAGGCAAAGGCTTCTGCCGAAGAAGCATATGGGTTATTAAAAGAAGGGAAAGATTTTGCTGAAGTAGCAAAACAATATTCTGAAGATACTTCAGCTGAGAATGGTGGACAGATAACGGGGCAAATCTACAAAAATCATTTGGCTGAACCACTTGCTGAAGCAGTGTTTTCTTTAAATGAAAATGAATTCAGTAATGTGATCGAATACCAGAATGCTTTTTATATTTTGTTGGTAAGAAGCAAATCTGCAGAAGAGTTAAAGCCATTAGAGGAACTGTCAGATGCAATAAAAAGTCATTTAAATGAACAGGCACATGATAAACTCTCAGAAGAGTTATCACAACAGATCCTAAATGATGCGGATCTAAAGATTTATGACAGAACCCTGAAAAAGATGCTAACAGAGACATAGGAGTAATTAATGATGGGAAGAAAAGAAAAAACAATTTTAGTGACAATCATTGCAAATATCATTTTGATTATCCTGAGATTCTTTCTTGCAGATATTTCGGGGAGTATTGGTCTTGCGGCAAATGCATACCATTCTTTCACCGATTTATTTGTAACAAGTGTTGTATTTGCAGGACTTATGATTGCAAGATTCTGTGGAGAAAAAGCAAGAAATATATCAAGAAAAATGGAACATATCCTGGCAATTTTTGTATCAATATTCATTTTTTATATGGGAATTGAGATTTTATCTGATGCACTCAGTGGAGAACAGACAGAATTAAAATATGTTCCGTTTGTTGCAGCCGGAGCTTTTGTAGGTGTTGTGATTAATTATTTTATGGCACGGTACAAGATTTATGTTGGCGAGCAGACCGGATCGGAAAGTCTTAAAGCAGATGGATACCATTCCAAAATGGATATGTATTGTGGGATTGCCGTGTTAGTGGGTGTAATTGGTTCCTTGTTTGGAATGCCGGATCTGGACAAACTGGCAGCTATTGTAGCAATGGTTCTTCTGATGATTTCCGGGTATGAAATTTTAACCGAAAATATTCGGGCATTGATGCACCCGGATGCGGTGGAAGAACATGGACATTATAATCATGGATTTCATGAAAATAAAAAGATGGCAGCAGGTATGTGTGCTGTAATGCTCATCTCATATTTGTTATCTGGAATATATACCGTAAAACTGGATGAGGAAGGTGTAGTCAGAAGATTTGGGAAAATTACCAAGGACGTTTCACCAGGTATTCATTACAGACTACCCAGTCCAATTGAAGAAGTTTCAATTGTAAATACAGGAGAGGTTCAGAGAATTGAAACAGGCATTCAGGAATTGCTTACAGGAGATACCAATCTGGTAAATATAAATTTATCAGTGCATTATCGGATTAATGATGCAACGGCATATTTACTGAATGTGAATAACATAGACACTCTGATACAGTCAGCTGCATCAACAAGCATTCGTCAGATTGTAGGAACCAGTAAAATAGATGATATTTTAACAGATGGTAAAGAACAGATGGAAGCTGCTGCCAGGGATTCACTCAGTCAGACATTGAACAAGAGTGACTCAGGGATCGAGATTGTGAATGTTCAGCTTATCCAAGCTGATCCACCTGAAAGTGTATTATCCAGTTTTCAGGATCTTGCGACTGCAAGGCAGGATAAGAGCATTTACATAAATGAAGCACTGTCTTATAAAAATACGATAGTACCACAGGCAAATGCTGATGCATATAAGATTGTGTCAGAGGCTGAAAGTTATAAAGAAGATAAAATTCAGACAGCCAAAGGAGATGCTGCTTTATTTGCCCAAAAAGAAAATGCGTACTCTAAATCGAAAAAAGTAACAAAGTTCCGTTTATATCTGGAAGCGATGGAAAAAGTACTTCCGGATGCACAGAAACTTCTGCTCGGTGCGGATGTAAATGTGAATAATGCAGAACTTTGGATTGGAAATAATACAAATTCAGGAAACCAGGAGGATAATGCAAATTGAGAAAAATACCTAAACAAGTAGTAATCGGAACAGGGCTTATAGCAATTCTTTTTGTGGCAACTTTAATGGTATATAAAGTGGATGTAACTGAATATGCAGTTGTAACGCAATTCGGAAATCCTGTAAATGTAAATGAAAATCCTGGACTGAAAGTAAAACTTCCAGATCCGGTTCAGTCTGTGCAGAAGCTGGATAAGAGAGTTCAGGTATATCAGACTAATTCCATAGAACTTCTGACATTAGATAAGAAAAGTGTGTCATTAGATTATTATGGAGCATGGAAAATAACAGATCCTGTTTTGTATCTGAAAACGGTGAAAGATCAGATCGGAGCAGAAGCCAGACTTACAGATGTTTTCTCTTCCAGTCTGGGTGTCCAGCTTGGTAAGTACAATCTGGAGCAGCTGGTAAATACCAATGCAGAAGAACTGCAGCTTGATACGGTGATAACAGATGCTGTTACCTATGCCAAAGAAAAAGCAGCAGAATATGGCATTGAAGTTGTGGATGCACAGATTCGTGTATTAAATTTTCCAGAAGCCAACAAGCAGAGTGTTTATGACAGAATGAGTGCTGAACGTGAGCAGATGGCTCAGAAATACAGAGCAGAAGGAAGTGAAGAGGCAGCTAAAATACGTGCTGATGCAGAAAAAGAACAAAAGCTGATTCTTGCGGAGGCATATCAGCAGGAACAGCAGATTAAAGGTGAAGGTGATGCGGAGGCCATTCGGATTTATGGAGAAGCATACCAAAAAGATCCTGAGTTTTATGAATTTATCCGTACACTGGAAACTTATGAGAAAACAATAGATGGTAACACAACACTGATTTTGCCGTCAACAGCAGAGATACTGAAATATTTAAGTGGAAGCACAGATGGGGCGGAAGGAGAGAATGCTGAATGAAAATACCATTAAAAAGAATAAAATCCACCTCAAAAAGTGATGAAACACAAAATCCTGAGAAAAAGAGATTTCGATTCAGATTAAAGAAAATTAAAATGCCGCATGAAAATGAAGTGGTAAAAGATCTTAAGGGTGCATTCGGACATATTAATCCCAAAAAGATAATTGGTATTATGGGGATTTCTATTGTCGCAATCTATTTTCTGACAGGAATTTATATAGTAAATCCAGGTGAACAGGCTGTTGTAAGAAGGTTTGGCAGTATCAGCAGCCAGTCTGTAGGAGAAGGTCTGCATTACAGATTTCCATGGCCAATAGATGAAGTACAGAAAGTCAATGTCTCAGAAGTTCGAAGAGCAGATGTTGGAATGTCACTGCCGGAACATATTCACCAGCCAGATGAAGAACCACAGGCGATTCAGCTTTTAACAGGAGATGAAAATATTATAACGACACAGGCAATTGTTCATTATAAAGTCAGTGATGCAGCAAAATTTCTTTATAATGTAAATGGAAATAATGAACAGCTGGTAAGATACAGTGTCGAGGCAGCACTTGTCAGGCTGATGGCAAATACAGCGGTTGATGATATTTTAAGTACAGAAAAGACTGCTGCACAGAATGAGATACTGAAATTTGCACAGGAAGAATTGAACAGGTATGATACGGGAATTCAGATCACAGCATTTAATATTCAGGAAATTGTACCACCGGATACAGTATCAGCAGCATTTTTGGACGTAACAACTGCAAAAGAAGAAAAAGAAACAGCTATCAATGAAGCAAATGGATATTATAATAGTCTGATTCCTCAGGCCAGAGCGGACGCAAGTGCATTGATATCTAATGCGGAAGCATATAAAGAAGAACAGATTGCAAAAGCAACTGGTGATACTGAGAAGTTTTTAAGTATGCTGACAGAATATAAAAATAATTCAAAAATATATTCGGAAGATACAACGAAATACAGACTTTTACTGGAAACAATGGATAAAATACTTCCACTTGTGAAAATGTATATTGTCGATTCAGCGGATGGAAATGTAGATCTGAAATTATATGATTCTGCATTATCCGGAAATATTTCTGTGACAGAATAAAATAGAGAAACAGTGCATTTGGCAAAAAACGAATTATAAATGCACTGTTTTTCGAGTGTTAATGAATGGGTGTGAAAAATGGAAAAAAGGTTTTTCTTATTATATTTACCAGCCGGAACATCTGCACAAATGATCTGTGTGGAAATCCGAAAAATATATGGTGTGGAATTTGTGGATTTTGAAAAAGAAACGAATATCCTTACGATAGTAGCCTTAAAGAAAAATATGGAAAGAATCATATATGCTTCCGGTATCATTCTTAAAATTCTGAATGACAGGATTACCATGCAAGAATACAGAACGTTAAAGTGAAATAAAAAATATACGGAAGGTGAACTTATGAAACAGTCAAAAAAAATATTAATTGTAGATGACGAGAAAAAAATCACAGAGGTACTTCAGGCTTATCTGGAAAAAGCCGGATATCTGACTGCTGTTGCCTATGATGGAAGAAATGCCATAAAGCTGGCAGAAACAGAGTTACCGGATCTGATCCTGCTTGATTTAATGCTGCCAGATATTATGGGAAAAGAAGTGTGCCAGGTTATCCATCAGAAAAAAGATATTCCGATTATTATGCTTACTGCAAAAGTGGATGAAAGTGACATGATCGCAGGACTGCAATGCGGTGCAGATGACTATATTGTAAAGCCTTTCAGTCCCAGAAATGTTATTGCAAGGGTGGAGGCAGTATTAAGACGGGTGGAAAGAAGCCAGCCGGAAATATTGAAAATTGGAACTGATTATTTAGATGTTAATTTTCAGGCACACAGTATAAAAAAGAATAATGAAGAACTTCATCTTACACCTACGGAATACAATATTTTTGAATTGCTGGTAAAATCACCGGGACGTGCATTCACGAGAGAGCAGATTATTGATTTTGCTTTGAAAGATGAATTTGATGGATATGACAGAAGTGTTGATACTTATATAAAATATCTCAGACAGAAAATTGAACCAGATCCAAAATCACCACAATATATTGTTACGATATATGGTGTTGGATATAAATTTGTACCATAAGGAGCAAAGATGAAAACAATAAAAGGCAGGCTTATATTTTCGTATTCTTTTATTTCCATTGTTATTCTTTTATCTCTGGCGCTATTTTATACAGTTTCCATGGAAAATGTGTTCAGCGGATATGCAAAAGAACAGCTTGATGAAAAAATGCGAACTGTCGTTGAACAAATGAAAGGAGTTTATCAGAAAGACAAACAAAAATACGAAACGACAGGGGTTGAAATTGTTGGAAATGCAGCTTTACAAAATGGCCTTTTGGTACGGCTTCAGACGCTGGATGGTGAATTAGACTGGGATATCCGGACACATAAGGAAGAGGAATGTCAGCTTACACTTCAACATGCAGAAAGTAATATGCACAGCCGTTATATTAAATTTGAAGGTTCCTATCAGGAAAAAGAATATTTGCTTGAATCAGATGGAGTTCAGACCGGAAAACTGACAATCGGATATTATGGACCGTATTCTTATACAGATGGAGAAATCCGACTTTTGGGAACATTAAATCGATTTCTGATTTTACTGTCCGGTATATTCATTTTTGTGGCAGTTATACTTGGTGTTATTATGTCAAAAAAACTGACAAAACCAATCTCTGATGTTACCAGATCTGCGGCTGAGATTTCAAAAGGAAAATTCGGGGTACAGATTCAGGAAAAGAGCTCCATAGATGAAACGCAGAGTTTAATAACTGCAATTAACGAAATGTCTGCCGCTTTGGAAAAAGAAGAAATACAAAAACGTCAGATTTCATCAGATGTGGCTCATGAGCTTCGGACACCATTAACCAACCTGCAGCTGCATCTGGAAGCGATGCTGGATGGAATATGGGAACCGACAACTGAACGATTGGAGAGCTGTTATGAGGAAATTCTGCGACTGATCCATATTGTCCGTCAGCTGCAGGAATTATATGTACTGGAAAATCAAAGAGAACCGCTGCGTTTGGAATCATTTGATTTTAGCAGCTTGTGTGAAAAATTATGCTGGAGCTTTGAACCGAAACTCCAGGAAAAAAATCTGAAACTGACACTATGTACCAGATCGGGAGATATGTTGTGTGGAGACCGTCAGAGAATTCAGCAGTGTATGACAAACCTGGTAGCAAATGCAATCAAATATGCAGAAACCGGAAGCAGTATACGCATTATTTATAAACAGATGACGGATTCAGTCCTGATCCAGGTTCAGAATAAAGGAAATATCATACCGAAAGATGCTTTAGAGCATCTGTTTGAACGGTTTTACCGAGTTGATAAATCCAGAAACACAAAGACTGGAGGAATGGGCATTGGTCTTTCTATCACAAAAGCTATTGTGGAAAGGCATAATGGACGAATATGGGCATCCAGTGATGAAACAAACGGAACTGTTTTTTCTATAGAATTACCGAAATAGCAGTATGAAATTAAAATATGGGGAGATAAAAGGAGCATTGAAAATGAGTGAACGAAAGAAGAGAGGAGAACAAAGACAACCAACAAACAGAAAAGGGAAGAGGAAGCAGAAGTTAAAATTCATTTTATCTATAAGCATCCTGCTGATGATCGTTTTGACCGTGGGATTTGTCGCATATGAGATCGTAACAGATACACAGACAATGGGTTGTAAAACATTTGTCTATGGACAGAATGTATCCCGTCTCACACCAGATCAGGCAACAGAAAAAATAAATACGGCTTTTGAAGATAAAACGGTTTCTTTTTATGAGAATGGAAAGAGTGTTTATACGGTTTCATTAAGAGAACTGGGATATTCGCTTAATACACAGACATTAGAAACAGAACTGTTTAAACTGAAGAAAGAAATATGGAAGAAAAGAACAATATTTGAGCCCAGAGAAGATTGGAAAATTCCATATGAAGTTGTCAGGGATGATAACCGATTATCTGAGACACTCTCAGCGGAGCATTTTACAGCAGATACAGAGCGAATCAATTCTGAAGATGCCTATATAAAATATGACGATACAAGCAAAAAATTTATTATTGTTGATGCAGTGCAGGGCAATCAGATTGATCCAAACCGATTATTGCAGTACACATCCGATTGTATCCAAAGAAATCTGGAAGAGGATTTTTTCAGAAAGGCGATTTCTGTAGATATAAATGAAAATACATACAGTCAGGCTGCTGTTACGGCATCATCTGAAGAACTGCTCAGTCGTTTATCAGAACTAAACACGAATATAGAAAAATATAATAATACTTCAATTACGTATCTGTTTGGTGATGTAACAGAAACAATTGATTCTGCAACGATCAATTCCTGGATGGTCATTTCAGGGGACAAAGTTGAAATTGACTCTGATAAAGTCAGAGCGTATATAGAAAGTCTGGCAAGTGAATACAACACAATATATGTGCCAAGATCTTTCTATACATCCAATGGTCAGACTGTAACAATAAGTAATAATGAGTATGGCTTTCGCATTGACCAGGATGCCGAATTCGAACAGCTTTGTGCAGATCTGCAAAGCGGAACAACCATTCAGCGTTCACCAATTTATGAAAAAGAAGGTCTGTCACGAAATGGAACAGATGATCTGAATGGAAGCTATATAGAAGTCAGTCTGGAACAGCAACATCTCTGGCTGTATAAAAACGGAGTACTTGTGACAGACACAGACGTAATCAGCGGACTTCCAACAGAAGATCGTGCAACTTATACGGGTGCTTATGCGATTGCTTATAAAGCAAGTCCATTCACACTGTCCAGTGACATTTATGGATATGAAGTTCCGGTTACATACTGGATGCCATTTGTATATGGACAGGGACTGCATGATGCGGACTGGCAGCCGGAATTTGGAGGAGACGTATATAAAACAAACGGAAGTCATGGATGTATAAATCTGCCGCCTGATCAGGCAGAAGTGATATACAATGCGATTGATGGTGGATATCCGATCATTCTATATTAGGGGGGGGGAATCAAATATAAAATCAAAGGAACAGGGAGTACCATATTTTTTTCTGATCAATAATATAAAAGTTATCTTGATCTTTTTGGTAGTCTTTAATCATATTATTGCATTTCAGCTTGTAAAAGTGAATCCGGCAGTGCGTCAGTTGTGGTATGCTATCACGGTTTTTCATATGCCAGCTTTCATTTTTGTTTCAGGATTTTTGTCAAAAAGTAAACAAAATGTACTGAAAAATATTCAGAACCTGTTGGTTCCATATATTCTGGGATATAGTTTTACATGGGCAGTCAAGGTATGGCTTGGTTATAACATGGATTATGATATCTTGCGCCCTTCCGGAACCGTTATGTGGTATGTATTGGCACTATTTGTTTACAGACTTATCATAGAGGCTTTTGGAAGAATAAGATTTATTGTTCCACTAAGTATTATATTTTCATTGTGGGCCGGAACAAGAAATGAATTTTCCACATACCTGTCAGCTTCCAGAATAGTTGTGTTTTTTCCGTTTTTTGTAGCTGGATATTTATGGAAAAGCCAATATATCACAGTATTAAGAAACTTCAGGAGAAAATGGATCTTAATGAGTCTGACTCTGATTTTGCTGTATCTGATGACAGCATATATGCTGGGAAATAATCTTCCGGTAGATATATTCAGGGGAAATCATTCCTACAGGGCAAGTAATATCAGTGAGATGGAAGGAATGCTTATTCGGTTATTTACATATTTAGCCTCGTTTTTAATGATAATTTCGTTACTTGCAATTATTCCTGACAGAAATTTGTTTCTTACTTTTATTGGAAGCGGGCGAAGAACAATGGGAATATATTTCTTCCACTATCCGATGCAGATTGCAATGAACAGTTTCCAGATCTTAAAAATACCGCTGTTATTGAATGTGGGAAGTTTATTTCTGATTTCTTTACTGATGGTTTTAATTTTAGGAAGTGTTCCTGTAAATTGGGCATATAATCATGTGCTGAGATTAATCAACATTATGTTTTTTAAAGAAAAGGCATGGTGTACTGACGAATAACTTCTGAAAGAAAATATATATGTGTGATAACGACTATAATATCCTGTTCTATACGGAAAAGGATATGCACATTGAAATCAAAAAACAAATAAAATCATGCTATGTAACCACTGTTTATGAGTGCCTGAAGAAATTGAGTTTATTTCATTTCGATATTATAGTAATTGGCAGTACTGATTCTCTGGATCTTACCGCAGAAATAATTTCAACAATAAGAATAATCACATATACGCCAGTTATTGCTTTAACAGAAAATCCGTTGCGGCATAAAAAGACTCTTATACATGCAGGTGCAGATTCTGTATTTGATATTAATATTGGAAAAGAAGAATTAGAACTGCATATTTTTTCGTTAACTCGAAGATATTTAGAATGGGCAAGAAAAGCAGAAGATAAGAAAAAAGAATTAAACATCAGAGAAGGAAAATTGTTAATATCCAGAGAGTTACATAAGACATATTGGAACCAAACCGAATTGAATCTCAATAAAAAAGAATATGATTTTCTCTACCTGCTTGCGTCATCGCCTAGGAGAATTTATACATTTGAACAGATCTACCAGATTGTCTGGAAAGATTATCCTGTTGGTGATATAAAAAATATTATTTGGTGTCTGGTTAAAAGATTGAGAAAAAAGCTGAATACCATTGAAGATGGTGCCGGAAACTGCATTGTCAGTGTGCGAGAGGTAGGATACAAATTTGAATTGAATAATGAAAATGAAAAACAGTAAGGCGAATGATCCGTAAAAAGATTGTTCGTCTTATTTTTATTTATTCTGGAAAGAAGGTGATAAAAACTGACCGTCAATTGACAGTTTTCTGACCGTTAGCTGACAGGTACATCCGATACACTGTGCCTTTGTAAAGATATGATTACAAAGGAGATCCGTGTTTGCAGGGAAACAGCAGAGATGCCGGGCATTCCTGTAGACAGGAAGAACGAGCCAGATCACCGCCACACTCCGATTTGATTTCACAAAAATTCAGGTCGGAGGAAAAGATAAGTGGCTTATAACAAAGCAAAAGAAGAATATAGATGGAACCAGTGGAAAGCAGAGGAAGAGAAGATCCTGCGTGAACAGGGCGTGGATGAAGTGACGATCCAGAAGCTCCGTGAGTATGACTGGGATGATTTCAAGGCAGAGCGGAGATTCCGGGAACATCAGACCTCGCTTCTGGACTGCATGGAACTGCTTCTGGAAGAAAAAGAAACCGAAGAGTCCCAGCCAGAGAGCGTGGAAGCCCTGCTGGATACCGTGGAGAATGAAGATCTGCTTCAGATTCTGCTATCAACTGACAAGAAAACCCTTCAGATGGTTGTCATGAAGATGATGGGATATGCACCAAAAGAGATTAGTCATCATATGGAACTGCCGGAGCAGACGGTTTATACAAGATTGCGGAGATTACGGGGAAAGATCAAAAAGTCCATGAAATTTGAATAAAACAAAAGGGGTTCATCGGCTGACTATTAGAACGAACAGACAGGAGGATTGATACGATGGATGAAAAAGAAGCATCTGGAATGCAGGAAGAAATGATGACAGTGCTGGTAGTTGAGCCTATGAAAGAACCCTATGTCAAGAACATTCCGAATGCGCTGGAGGATCTGCAGCAGGCAGTAGGCGGTGACATTGAAATGACCTATCCATTCGAGGACGAGGTTGGAATCCTTTTAAATGGAAACGGGAAATTTGAAGGATTGCCCCTGAATCGGGCGTTATATGATGATCATGGACAGGTCTATGATGCGATAGCCGGGACTTTCCTTGTAGTAGGGCTGACAGAAGATGATTTTACTTCACTGACACCGGAGCAGATTGAAAAATTTAAAGAAAAATATCAGTCACCGGAAATTTTTACTTTGTTTAACGGGGAACTTCATGTGATGAAGATGCCGCAGCAGGAACAAAAAGAACAGAAGGAAAGCAGGAAGAACGATGCACAACAGAAAAATCCGGCAAAGAAGAAAAACAGATCCGGGGATGCAAGATAAAAAATTTTCTGTAGACTGAATAAAAAAATATACTGCCATCGGCTAGTAAGCAGAGGGACATCCCTCGGCTGTTCTTTGGCAAGTGAATATCGGCACTACAGGTACGTTCCCAACCGTAGAAGCGTGACAGCATGAGCGCCATGATTAAGTGAAGGGTAAAGATTCTTAGACTTGGAGCGAGGAAGCATAGCTGTGAATAAGGCGGTGGCAGCCTTTCGCCAGGATCACGGACGGGGGATAATGATACACGTTACCAGCCAAAGAGCGGAAGATGGACTCCGGGTTGTAATCAGAAAGACCCCCAGGACATCTGTGAGAGGCGGCAGGCCAGCCGTCCGCCTGTAGTGTCCCCTTTCCTGAAAGCAGGATGGTTCCGGGGGTGCGAGGTCAAATGCGGAACAGCAAGATAAAATAATAGAAATCAATGAAGAAGTGTGTCGTTGATATCAGATACCATGCGGCTGTGGGAAACTACAGCCGTATTCTTGTGGTATTAACGTCACATCAAGGGGAGAGAACAGATGGAAGAAACAAAAAGAAGTGGAATGAGCAAGGATCAATTCTGGAATCTGATTGAAAAAGCAAAGGAAGTCTGCGGCACCGATCTGGAGGCTTCGGCAGTGTGGATCAAGCAGCAGCTTTTCTATATGCCACCAGAGGATGTCCTGCAATTTCACAATCTTGTTTACAGTTATCGGGATGCGGCTTATAAGTATGGCTTATGGACAGCGGCAGGTATTATGATGGAAACCGGGTGCAGTGATGACAGGTTTTCTGATTTTCGGATGTGGCTGATTGCCCAGGGGAAAGAAGTCTATCTGAATGCCTTAAAAGATCCGGATTCCCTTTCTGGCGTAACTCCGTATGGGTACTGCAGTTTTGAATCACTGGGATACATCTCATCGCAGGTCTACAGTGCCATGAAAGGAAAAAATATCTATCAGGACAGTACGGCCAGAATGCAGATGGCATGCTATGAAGAGGTGATCCGGGATATTGTGTATCATCCTATGATCGAATATCCGCTGGAATTGCCGGAAGCAATGGTGGTTTATCCAAAACTATGTGAATGTCATTTATCCGAGCAGGTAAAGAAAGCTCCACAGAAAGTAAAGACATGGAATGTTTCCAGGACAGATATCCGAAGGATGATGGCAAAGGGAAATGCTGCTATAAAGAACATGCAGGAGCAGGGACAAAAAGTACCGGATGTTGCAAGAGCTGTCCGTAAGGGAATGGTAAGATAAGCTTTCCGGCAAGGAGAAATAATGTGTTATAAAAATGAATATCAGAAAAGGGCGCATGGCGAAGTGGAAAGGATCTTTCGGGAACTTCTCCCAGAAGCCGGGCTTCATGTAAGAGAAGAACAAATTCGTCTCTGCCATGAAATGCTGGATGCCCTTATGAAAAATGAGATCACGCTCTGTGATGCAGGAGTCGGTATCGGAAAGACCTATGCCTATCTGACAGCCTGCATCCTGATGCGGAAATATAGTGTACTGCATTCCGGCTATTCGGGATGCGACAGGCGGCCTGTGGTGGTATCCACTTCCAGTATCGCCTTACAGAAAGCAATCATAGAAGAATATGTTCCTTTCTTATCGGAGGTACTGTTAAAAGCAGATCTGCTTCAGGGAGAATTAAAAGCAGTCGTCCGCAAGGGAAAGGAACACTTTGTATGCGATTACAGGCTGGCCCAGAGATTAGAGGCAGTCCGGGACAAGAATAAAAATCAGGCACAGATGGAGGCATTGAAGTTCCTCCGGCATAACTTTGATTTAGATTCCGTACATAACCTGAGCGGTTTTGACCGCAGGCTGGTGTGCGTACCGAAATTCTGCCCCAGGGAGTGTCCGGGGAAAGCAGGATGCCGTTATCAGAAGCATCTGGATATTTCCAGGAAAGAGGACATTTTTTTACAGATCTGCAATCACAATTATCTTCTGGCAGATGCCATGCACCGGGCGAATGGGTACCGGCCGCTTCTGGCAGATTACAGGGCTCTGGTTGTGGATGAGGCTCACAAGCTCCCGGAAGCTGCCAGCCAGATGTATGGACGAAGCATTGGTAGGGAAGATGTGCAGGAAATCCGTTATTTTTTAGCCAGGGAGCATAAGGGAACAGAAGGAAAATGGCTGCAGGAAGGATTTAACACTCTTCAGGAAGAAATCCGAAAGCACCGGAAAGATGGCATCGAAGACATGGCTGGAAAAGAAAGTTTTTATTTTCCGCCGGGAGCTGGCACAGCCTTAGCCCAGATGCAGGAAAGGCTTCAGCTTATGATCAAAAGGCTCGCCGGGAACATTCCTTACTGGATCTTTCGGCGGCTGGAAGAGATGGAAGAGCTGTTCGGCTGGTTTTTAAAGAACGACAAAAGGTATATTTTATTTTTACAGCAGGACAGCCGGGAACATTTAACTTTTATGGCGGTTAACCGGGAGATCCCGAAATATCTGGACGCCACTTTATGGAGCCGGGGATTTCCGGCGATCTTAACCAGCGGCACCTTAAAAGCCGGAAACGGTTTTGCAAGGACCAGACAGATGACCGGGCTGGAAAAAGAAACGGGCGTCCGGGAGTGTGTGGCAGAATCCCCCTTCTGCTACAAAGAGAACTGTCTGCTTTACATCCCGGAGCATTTAAAACCAAGGAAAAAGGGAAGCCGGGAAGAGGCCGAACAGCTTGCCGGACAGATCCGTGATCTGGTGTGTTCCACTTACGGGCATACGCTGGTACTGTTCACATCTTATACCCTGATGGGAAATGTGCAGCAGCTTTTGCGGGATCAGATCCCGTTCCCGATGGTGCAGGTATGGAGAAACTCTCAGGAAGAGATCGCACGGTTTAAGAAGATGGAGAATGCAGTGCTGTTCGCAGCCGGCTCCTGCTGGGAAGGTGTGGACTTTCCGGGGGACATGGTATCCTCTCTCATTATCGTAAAACTGCCGTTTTCTGTTCCGGACCCCATCCATGAAGCACAGAAGGAACAGTACCGATCCCTGGAATCCTATATCCAGACCATCGTAGTCCCGGATATGCAGAAGAAACTGCGCCAGGGATTCGGCCGGGCGATCCGCACAGAGCAGGACACCTGCGTTGTGTCTATTTTAGACCACCGAGCCACGAAGAAAGGCAGGTACCGGAGTGATGTTCTGGATGCCCTGCCAAAGTGCCGGATGGCAGAGCGAATCGAAGAGGTAGAAGATTTCATTCGAAGCCGGAAGGTGGAGCGTTACTACAGCTGAGAGCAATCGCAGTGTTGTTGGTTCTGCCCAGATCTGGACGGCAGATAGGACAAAAAGTTTAGTGGTATTTCAGGGACGGTTTTGACCGAATTGGTGGTATTGGTGATAGCTTTATCGGCATGAGTTGGGTATACTGTGTATAGCGTTAGAGGAAAGGAGGCAGTTCATGAGCTACAAAGTAGAAACGATAAAAGATGGAACAGAAAGATATTTTTACATCCGAGATCTTGATACGATGGCAATCGAAGAACTGCCGAGCAAATATCTGATGCACAAGATTAAATGCAGACGGTCACCAAATACCGTAAAGCGATCCGCCTTTGCCATCTGCTATTATATGGGCTACATGGAAGAAAAGGAAATGGAGCTTACTGAAGTCTACCAGCTGGACTATGAAGAACAGACAGAGCATTTTGTGGGGTTCTTATACTGGCTCAGAGTTGGAAATCACACGAAACAATCCAATGGAAAAATGAAGAAATGTCCAAATCAAGGAACCTGCAACGCATACTTAAAAGATGTGTTCAGGTTCTATTTATTTATTGAGGCGGAATACGAACAGTATGGCAGCCTCAAGACATTATCTTATAACCAGATCATCGCAGTCGATCAGGTCGGTGTTAAAAAGGTGCTTCGAAATCATTCTTTTAAAGGCTATCTAAAAGAGGAAGAACATCGTGGCAGGGCAGCAAAGGAAAATCAGATTGTGACGATCCTGCAGGCGTGTACCAACCGCCGGGATCAGCTTCTGCTGCTTTTATTAGCAGAGACCGGATACCGGATCGGGGAACTGCTGGGAGTAAAATATGTCAAGGACATTGATTACAAGAACCACATGATCCGGGTGTGCTTCCGGGAAGATAACGAGAACGAAGCAAGAGCCAAGAATGCGGAATACCGGAGTGCCAAGATAAGCAATGACACTTTTGAATTCCTGATGGATTATCTGGCAAGGTACCGGAAAATCCTGCAACATCAGGATTACCTGTTTGTAAATATTATGGGAGATGGCATTGGAAAACCCTTAAAGGTAGACAGTGTATACGATATGCTGGATCGGATGGAAAAGAAAACCGGAGTCAAGATCACACCTCACATGCTCCGCCACTATTTTGCAAATATGCGAAAGGATGCAGGATGGCAATTGGAGATGATCAGTCAGGCACTGGGACACAAGCATCTGGATACCACGATGAAGTATCTGGACTGGCTGGATGACGAGTTGGTAGAAGCAAGCAACGAGTTTTATGAACGGCATTCTGCTATTTACGGAGCAGACCGTCTGCTGGAATAGGAGGTGTGAAAAATGCCTGTATATTTACTACAGCAGGCAGAACACAGGACTGAATATCAAGAGGACATTGAAAAGAAGAAGCAGGAACTATATGCAGAGATCGATTCACTTCCGATACAGATAAAAGTAAAAACACCAGTTAATCATGTGAAAAAATTTCTGACAGACAGAGAAGTCTGGATTTTAACAGAAATGGATTATGAACTGCGGATTTCTTACGAGCAATATTTAAGAAAAAAATTGAAGCCTGATAAGATCATGTGGTATCTGAGCATATATGATGCTATAAAACAACAGCATATATACCGGCAGATGCAGACACTGACTGGAAAAAGATTTTATGAATGGCGATACCAGAATAAAGTTTTTTACCTGAAATATTATCCGGATCAACAGATTGCCGAGAATTTTAAATATACCAATGTTCTCAGGGTTTTGGTATGGGATTTCAAGAAGAATTGTTCCGAAATACTAAAACGACAAATTTTTGCTACGTTGAGTCACATTGTGGCAAAGACTTCGGAAAGTATAGCATATAAAAATAACAGATTGAAGGCGTTAAATATACTATATGATTCCTGTGCCCGGCAAAATATTCAGGATATTGGAGTGCTGGAAATAAGGCAGATTCAAACAATTTCCCAAGATTTTGCAGATACAAAAAATAAAACGCTAATGAGGCATTTAAGTATTATAGAGGAATGCAGAAAAGATGCTTTTATGCAGCAGGAACGGATTCAATGGGATGCCACGGTCTGGTACATAGAAAAGTTTCATTTAGATAAGAGTCGCATTAACGAAAGTAGCTCGCTAAAAAGTATTTCTTTTATGGAGATAAGAGAGTTGCAGAACCGTAAAATCCTGCAGGAATACATGAAATATGAGCTTGGTGTGACTGGACAGGCAGTAAGCACAATTCGTAACAGATTTATATTTATAAGGAATTTTCTGGAAATGCTTGAGCAGGAAAATATCCTTGCTGTAGATGCAAAGGCAGAACATTTGGAACAATATGCAAAGAGCCTTCGGGAGCGGAAAATACAGGCGAAAGGTTTTAATGAGAGGATATTCGGTATAGGACATTTCTTTAAATTTATGGAAGTCCGGAAGTATATTCCCAAAATGCCATTTCGTATAGAGTATTTCCAGCAAAAGGTAATAACAGTACATCATGACCGAAGTGTAGAAGAAACCGTATATATGGAGATTTTAAAAAAATTATATCTTTTTCCAGAACGGCTTCGGTGTATGTTCCTGCATCTATGGTGCCTGGGACTTCGGGCAAGTGAAGTGTGTACCTTAAAAGGAAATGCTTATTACCAGCAGGGGAAGGATTGCTGGATTCAGGTATATCAGGTGAAAATGAAAAATTATAAGAAAATACCAATACCAAAAGCATTATACCAGCTTATGGAAGTATATCTGAAGAAAAATGGAACCAGGCCGGAAGAATATATTTTTCAAAATACGAAAGGTGGAGCTTGTTATTATAGTACGTTTCGCCACCAGATGCTAAAGGCATGCAGAGAAAATGAGATAGCGAATGGAGAATATATTTTTAAAGCGCATGACTATCGACATACAGTAGCTACCATGTTTTATGACAATGATGTATCACTCCAGAGCATTCGTGACTATCTCGGACACACCTATGAAGAAATGACAAGGCAGTACATTGATTATATGCCAAAGAAAATTGCACAGGCAAATGAAGAATTTTTCAGTATGCAGGAGAGCAGCTTGGCTTCGTGGCTGAAGAAAGGGGAATGAAATGGAAAGCGATGTCATTTACTTTAGAGAATTTCCAAATTGTATAAAAGAAGGAAAACATAAAGATAATGGAAAATTTGATTTGTCACTGCTTCCAACACAGACACTAAAAGAAGAATTCCGAAGTTACATTATGTATCGTGGCAAGATTGGGAATTATTCAAAATTGCGTTTTGACAGACTCAATTATAACTGCATTGTAAAGTTTTTAAACAATAGAATAAATCGAAATATCAACAGCCTTAGTGATCGCACAGAAGAAAAATGGATAACACTTCTAAAAGGCTGGATGATGGAACAGGGAATTTCGACTACCAAGAAGAAAAAAAGTGTCTATGGAACTGTTACTTATGGCGAAGCAGAAAAAATATTGTATTTTAGAAGAATCCTGAAGTATTTGGAACCAGAGGACTTAAGGGATGAGATAGAAAAGGATGTCTGGATACTAAAAAATTTGGATATAGAAATTCGATATAATCCTATTTATAACATAGAAACCCTGAACTTCAGGAAAATATACCAGCCAGATATCCGGGAAGAATGCAAAAAAGCTGTTTACATGAATCTGAAATATGAAGCGATAGGAACAATAGCTGGAGAATTGACAATAATGAGGAAATTCTCGGCATACTTAAAAAGGGAATATCCTGGAATTAAAAGCTGCAGTGAAATAGATCGGGATATACTGGAAGGATTCTTGATT
>NZ_JALFPR010000155.1:0-24527 GCF_022785585.1 Oliverpabstia sp.
GATTTACGCGAGCAACGAGTCAAAGTCCGTGCTTGCACGGAACCTTGAGGAGTGCCGCGATAACGATAAAAACTCGCAAAGCGTGTTTTTATCGTTTAAATGCATTTTGGCTCGTAACTGTGAAGGTACTGAACAGTTACAGCCATACAATATTTGACTGTTTTCGGTTACCTCAGATTTTTCCATCCAATCGTTCCAGCATATCCCAACATCCCCACAGATACATGATTCCCAGTGCCCGGTCATACAGTCCGTAGCCCGGTCGGCAATGGCCTTCTTCTCCCCAGAGATGTCTTCCGTGATCCGGGCGTACATAGCCGGTATAACCACAGTCGTGATAGGCTCGCATAATTTCCAGAATCCCGGTATCACCGTCACAGTCTCTGTGGGAAACTTCTGAAAAATCTCCGTTCGGGTAGTGTCGGAGGTTTCGGATATGGGCAAAAGCGATCCGGTCACAGTAGGTTCGAATGATATCTGCCACATTATTTTTCATATTCGCACCCAGCGATCCGGAACACAGACACAGACAGTTGTATTCATCATCTACCATATGAAGAAACCTTCCTATAGATTCTTTATCACAAAGCAGTCTCGGAATCCCGAAAATATCCCATGGGGGATCATCCTGATGGATCGCCATCTTGATCCCGGTCTCATGGCAGGTCGGCAAAATGGCTTCCAGAAAATACTGCAGGTTTTCCCAGAGTTTTTCCTTCGTCACCGGGCGGTACGCCTCAAAAAGTTCATCCAGTTTCGCCATCCGCTCCGGCTCCCAGCCCGGAAATGTTTTCCCGTGCAGATTTTTCAGGATATACTCCGCCATCTCCTTATAATCATCCTGTATCTTGCTTTTTTCATAATATAACGCATTGGATCCATCCTCCAGCGGATGAAAAAGATCCGTCCGTGTCCAGTCAAAGATCGGCATAAAATTGTAAGTCACTACTTTGACACCGAATTTTGCAAGGTTTTTCAATGTTGTCTTATAATTTTCAATATACTGATCCCGTGTGGGCAGACCAATCTTAATATCGTCATGGACGTTGACACTCTCCACCACATCCATGTGAAAACCTGCACCCTCGATGCGCGCTCGCACTTTCTCAATCTCTTCCACTGTCCAGATCTCTCCCGGCTGCTTGTCGTGAAGTGCCCAGACAAGTCCACTCACGCCCGGAATCTGCCGGATCATCTCCGGTGTAATATCATCATTTCCATCGCCATACCAGCGAAATGTCATCTGCATCCCGACACCTCCATCTGCTATGCAAACACTACCCGCAGTTCCACCGCTTCGTGTCCCGTCAGTGCCGTACTTCTGGCATCCGGCTGAGTGGTTGCTACATACAGAGAGAATTTGTTGCTATCGACATAACGTTTTCCCTCTTCGTCCACGATGGTAAATGCCCGCGGATCGATGGTAAGTTCTGTCTCGATACTCTCTCCCGCCTTCACCCTCACGCGCCGGAATCCGCACAGGCTGTGATTTCGGACTGCATATTTTGACTTCCAGTCTTTGATGTAAACCTGAACAACCTCTTCTGTATCCCATTTTCCCTTATTTGTCACCGTACAGCGAATCTTTACCGGTTTTTCTTTTTCCGGCTGTTCAGCAAATTCTGCTGCTGACACCTTCACATTCCCATAAGTCAGACCAAAGCCAAACGGATACAACGCTTCCTGTTCCATATAACGGTAAGTTCTGTTTTTCATGGAATAATCGGTAAATTCCGGTAGATCGGAGGTATCCTTATAGAAGGTCACCGGCAGTTTTCCGCTCGGCGATACTCTGCCAAAAAGGACATCCGCCACAGCAGTTCCACCCTCTGCTCCCGGATACCATGCCTGTAAGATGGCATTCGTATGGGCATCCGCATACCGAAGATCCATGGCGCTTCCGGAGAGAACAACAGTGATCACCGGTTTTCCCACAGCAGTAACTGCCTCGAGGAGTCTCTGCTGGCAGCCCGGGAATTCCAGAGAGGCTTTGTCTCCTGCCTGTCCACGGTTGCTCTGATCCGGCTCTTCTCCTTCCATCAGTTCATCAAGACCCAGTACCACGATCGTCACATCACACTGTTTCGCCGTGATCACCGCTTCCGAGATCCTGTCATCCTTCCAGGCCAGATTTTCCATCGTATCTTTATACATATGTGATCCTTCTGCATAATATACCCGGCAGTCGTCTTCCACTTCTTTCTGGATACCTTCCAACACCGTTACGTAACGGGAAGAAGTTCCATGATAATTCCCCTGCAGTGCGATCCGGTTGTTGGCATTCGGTCCCACAACGCCAATCGTACGGATTTTCCGTTTATCCAACGGCAGGATACCGTCATTTTTCAAAAGTACCATTCCCTTGTGCGCCGCTTCCACAGCCAGGTTTCGATGTTCCTTACACTCCACAACCTCATATGGAATATCATCGTATTCACTTCCGTCGAACATTCCCAGAAGAAAACGGGTGGTAAACACACGGATACAGGATTCGGTGATCTGTTCTTCCGTCACCAGTCCGTCCTGCAGTGCAGCCATGATATATGCATAGGTGCATCCACAGTTCAGGTCACATCCCGCTTCCAGTGCCATCTGTGCGGACTCTTTCGGTCCGTTTGTAACCTTATGGAACTGGTGAAAATCCTGGATTGCCCAGCAGTCCGATACCACATGTCCCTCAAATCCCCAGTCTTCCCGAAGAATTT
This sequence comes from Oliverpabstia sp., assembly GCF_022785585.1. Taxonomy (NCBI): domain Bacteria; kingdom Bacillati; phylum Bacillota; class Clostridia; order Lachnospirales; family Lachnospiraceae; genus Oliverpabstia; species Oliverpabstia sp. Next base: position 2,706 of record NZ_JALFPR010000155.1, read on the forward strand.
TTTTCAGTAACGTCTTGCTTCCGCAGCTTGGTTCTCCATTGGTCCGGTTATATCCTCCCATCACTGCTTCCACACCACCTTCTTTAACTGCCGCCTCAAAAGCCGGAAGATAAGTCTCATACAGGTCTTTTTGTGAAACTACCGCATCAAACTCATGACGGATCGCCTCCGGACCGGAATGTACGGCAAAATGCTTTGCACATGCCGCCACTTTCATCGTCTCACCATCTCCCTGTAAGCCCTTGATAAATGCCACACCGAGTCTCGCGGTCAGAAACGGATCTTCTCCATACGTTTCATGCCCGCGTCCCCACCTCGGATCACGGAAAATATTGATGTTCGGTGACCAGAAAGTCAGTCCTTTGTAAATATCTCTGTCTTCTTCTTTGGAAAATGCATTATACTTGGCTCTGCCCTCTTCTGCAATCACATCAGCGATCTTCTGCATCTCGTCTTCATCAAACATGGCCGCACAACCGATTGCCTGTGGAAATACCGTTGCAGTACCTGCACGTGCCACTCCGTGAAGTGCCTCATTCCACCAGTTATAAGTCGGAATTCCCAGCCGTTCAATCGCCGGGGCATCGTATTTGAGCTGTCCAGCCCGCTCCTCGATGGTCATTTTTGCTACCAGGGCTTCTGCTTTTTTTCTTGCCTGCGCTCTGTCCATATTTTTTCTTCTCCTCCTTGATATGTTGCTGTTAAAAATCCCCTTCTGTGCCAAATATCATTTTCTTTTTTTGCACAGAATTCCTCACTGCAAATTTTACCATATTTTTCTGTATCTGTGTTTAATTTCAGTATTTTTACACAAAAAAATCCTGTACGGAAAAAACGCTTTCCATTCTCTCCGTACAGGATGTTATCTTTTTTATTTGCTCAGTTTTTCTCCCTTGTTCTGCAGACACGCTCTACAGTATGTCACCGATGTTACCAGCCAGATCACTGACGGCATCACGATGGCAAGGATCCCCGTATCAAAAAACATATGCAGGATCAGCGCCACAAACGTCAGGATCGGCGCCCATTTCATCACGGTCTGATAGCCTTTGTAACTTGCCTGGTAGATACATTCCTTTTCTGCCTCATCACAGCTTTCCAGCCACTGCTTCGGGAATTTTAAAGAAGTCGGATCTCCTTTTTTGTCCGGATAGATCTTCTGTATCACGCGGACATAGCGAATCTGCCATACATTCAGATACACTTCCAGTGCAATAAATGTAAGAATTTCAAGCAGAAACCACATTATCCCAGAACCGTTCAGACTTTCAATATATTTTGTGGAATATCCGGTTGCGAGAAGCAGAATCATCGCAATACTTCCGGCAAAGCTTACGATCATTCCCCTACTTCCCGCAGCTTCCAGCTCGTAATCCAGCCGTTCATACGCTTCATCTTCTGCCTGTTCCATGGCTTCGCCCGCTCTTTTCAGTCTGCCCATATACTGCTCACAAAGTACCAGCGCTATCACTCCACAGATTGCCATAAGCGGAAGCATCCAGTTGCGGACACTGTTCAGGAAGAATTGCATTCCCTCCTGAATACCTGTCAGAACTCCATGCACTTGTCCCATTTCCATGACACCCCCCAGAATTCCTCCCAGCGCACCGCTGATACACATGATTACCGCATATTTTACATATACATTTTTCTTTTTTGTTTTATTCATCATTCTCTTCCTCCGTATAGCTGAAAATATCTTCCACGGTTACCTGACAGATCTTTGCCAGCTTCAGCGCCAGCGTTACCGACGGTGAATAATCCCCCCGCTCGATCAGACTGATCGTCTGCCGGGACACTCCTGCCCGTTTTCCCATATCCGCCTGATTGATGCCAAGTCTGGCGCGATGTTCCTTTAACCTGTTTTCCAGCGGCATATCTGCTTCTCCTTTCTTGTTTCTGTTTTGACTTGTATTCTTGTCATTTTGACAACTTTATTTGTCATTCAACTTGTGTTTATTCTATCATTGACAACTATAGTTGTCAACACATACTTTCAGAAAAAGTAAAAAGCCGCTGTTCTCAGAAAAATACTGAGAACAACGACTTTTCACTTTTTCATTCATCCATTTTTACATAGCTATCCATCCAAATGCATTTGCCACGGAACTTGCCAGAATGATCAGGGCAAAGATCGGGCACAGATACTTGATCATAACTACAAAGATTTTCTTTCTTCGGAAAGCACTCTCGCCGTGGCGGATCTCTTCTTCGATCTTATCCACACCGATCACACGGGATACCAGAAGGCTGGTCATCAGGGCTGCGATTGGCATCATGACGGAGTTTGTCAGGAAGTCAAAGAAATCCAAAAACTGCATGCCGATGATCTTTACAAAATCCAGCGGACCATATCCCAGACAGGACAGGGTTCCCAGGGCGATCATGATCACACCGGTCAGAACGGTTGCTTTCTTTCTCCCCCAGCCAAGTTCGTCCTCGAAAGTAGATACCGCACTTTCTGTCAGGGCGATAGAACTTGTCACTGCTGCAAACAACACCAACACGAAGAACAGGATACCGACTGCGGTTCCGAATCCCATGTTGGCAAATACTTTCGGGATCGTGATAAACATCAGAGACGGACCTGCCTGCAGGGTATCCGGATCGCCACCGGAGAATGCGAAGACCGCCGGGATGATCATCAGACCTGCCATCATCGCAATCGCGGTATCAAAGATTTCCACGTTTCTTGTGGAATCTTCGATGGAGGTATCTTTTCTCATATAAGAACCAAAGGTTACCAGGATACCCATGGCGATGGACAGGGAATAGAACATCTGTCCCATGGCTGCCACTACCGTCATCCAGGAGAAGTTTTTCACATTCGGTACGAGGAAATATTTCACACCTTCGATGGCTCCCGGTCTTGTGACCGAATAAATCGCAATGATTACGGACAGAACAATCAGAATCGGCATCATGATCTTTGACACACGTTCGATACCATTCTGTACACCTGCGTAGATGATCACCAGGGTGAACATACAGAAGATCACAAAACAGATTTCTGTAGCACCTCCGTTTGAGATAAAACCGGAGAAGTATCCGTCTTCCGCCAGTTTGCTGCCATTTCCTCTGATATACTCAAACAGATATTTGACTACCCATCCACCGATTACAGAATAATACGGTACGATCAGTACCGGGATGATCGCGTTGATCCAGCCGCCGAAGCTGAGCCAGCCCACTTTTTTTCCCTTTGCAAAGCTTCGAAATGCCCCAACCGGACTTTTTCTTGTCATACGTCCAAGGGCGGACTCCGCAACGATCATCGTATACCCGAAGGTCAGTGCCAGTATGATATACACCAGCAGGAAAATTCCTCCTCCATACTTCGCCGCCAGATACGGGAATCTCCAGATATTTCCCAGTCCGACAGACGCACCGGCCGCCGACAGGACATAGCCGATTTTCCCTGAAAATGCGCTTCTTTTCTTATTCATCTGCGTCTTTTCCACTCTCTTTCTTTTAACTTTTCCGACATTTTCTCTCAAAATGCCCTGCGGGACTCCTCACCCACAGAATACTTGTTATTCTACCACGCTTACCGGATAAAGTCACGCCTAACAGAAAAAAACGCAAAAAGATTGTTTTACTTTTCTACAAAATATTTCCAGTTATTCCACGATCTTATAATATGCCTTTGCCGTGATTGTATACACGATCAGGTACACAATAGCGAACGCCACAATCGTCACTGCAGTAGCTACCAGAAAAATACCACTGTCCGGGAAATTCATCATCGTCATCAGCTGTCTCGTCACCGGAAATGCCACTACGGTGTGCAGAATAGCCACTACAAGCGGCAGGAAAAATACGGTAACAACCTGTGACCGTATGGTCTGGCGGACTTCCTGACGGCTCATGCCTACTTTCTGCATGATCTGAAAACGCTTCCGGTCATCAAATCCTTCGGAAATCTGTTTGTAGTAAATGATCATCACTGCACCCATAAGGAACAAAGTACCGACAAAAATTCCAAGGAACATGATGGAGCCGTACATCTGATAAAGGCTGGCCTTGTTATTTTCCCGTACTTCCACATAGCCGTCACATTGCGCCTGGTTCACAAGCTTCTCAATTTCCTGTCCGATCCGCGTCTCCAGCTTCGTATCCCCAATCAGATCTATCTGATACTTCCAGCTGTATCCGGCAGGTGTTCTTCCGGTCATTGCCACATATGCTGCCTGTGCTTCTTCTTCGTCTGCAAATACGATAATTCTGGTATCATACATTACATTCGTGGTTTCCACCATATCTTCCTGTGTATTTTCCGTATGTTTTACCTCACAGCTGATCGTATCTCCGAACTGTATCGTATCATATTTGTATGGTTCCTCTTTTCTGGTAAATACAAGTACCTGGCCCGGTTTCAGATCTGTAGATTTTCCGGTCATCCGTTCATATTCCGAAGCTTCCATGAATTCGATCATGCTGCGACCGTCCTCAAACCCTTTCAGTTCCTGCGTCAGGCCTACCCAGTTTTCTTTGTTTTCTGCCACTGCTAACCAGTAGGTTTCATCCCGTTCAAATCGTTTTGACACCTGCTGCTCCTCCAGATAGTTGTTAATCTGTTCCCGCACAGAACTGATTTCTTCTTTTGTCAGCGCAGTACCGTCACCATTGGCCGACATAAGAGTGTCGTTGACTTCCACCGCTATCTGATGGGGAAATCTTGTCTGGATAATTTCCTGCATGCCAAACCACAGACAACTGGTGGTGGAGATTACCAGAAGCACACCGGTAGACAGGATACAGATGTTGGCAAGTCCCATCGCATTCTGTTTCATCCGGTATAACATCCCGGAGATACTAGTGAAGTGTCTCGTCTGGTAATAATATCTTTTGTTGCTTTTTAACAGTTTCAGCAGTGCGATACTACCTGCCGAAAACAGACAGTAGGTTCCCGCCATGACCAGAAGCACCGCACCGAAAAACTTGCCCAGAGCCTCCATAGGTTTCTGACAGGTCAGTGCCATATAATAACCGAGTCCCAGACAAATCAGTCCGATCCATGCGGTAAGAAGCTTCGTTTTCGGCTCCCGCTCTCCCTCCTGTTCACCATGAAGCAGTTCTATCGGCTGAGCTGCGTGGATCTGGTGGAGGCTTTTCAGATAATTGATCAGAAAAATCACGGCAAATAAAACCACCGTGTTTCCTGCAGCCTTCCAGTGAAAAGTAAAATGGATCGTTCCCTGAAACCGGGTCAATTTTAACAGCACCAGAAACAGCAGCTTGTAACACAGGATTCCAAGCAGAATCCCACCTCCAACCGACAGGATCCACAGATACAGACTTTCAAAAAACAGAATCTTTGCAAGATGTTTCTTTTCCATGCCAAGGATCTGAAACAGTCCAAATTCTTTTTTCCTGCGTTTTGCCAGAAAACTGTTGCTGTAGATCAGAAAGATCACAGCAAAAAGTCCGATGATATATACGCCAAACTGCATTACTATCTGAATCGTGGCTTCCCCCATCATTTTTTTAAGACCTTCACTCAAAGACAGAGTACTCATAATATAAAACATTATAACCGTACCGATACACGACAACCAATAAGGAAGAATATTCTGTCTGTTCTTACTGAGATTTGTTTTTGCAAGTTTTGCATACAGCAGACTATTCATGACGCTCACCACCTGTCGCAATAATGGTCAGCGTATCCGAGATCTTCTGATACATCTCATCCCGTCCCAGATTTCCCGGTACAGCTGGTGAAAAACTTCTCCGTCTTTGATAAAAAGAACCCGTTTTGCAGCACAGGCCGCCTTCACGCTGTGAGTGACCATCGCAATAGTCTGTCCCTCCTGATTGATTTCCTCAAACAGCTGCATCAGTGCATCTGCCGCATGGGAATCCAGAGCTCCGCTCGGCTCATCTGCCAGCACCAGCCGTGGATCCGTGATCAGGGCACGCGCCACCGCAGCCCGCTGTTTTTGTCCGCCGGACACTTCGTACGGATATTTTTCCAGCAAATTACTGATTCCCAGTTTTTTGACAATAGAATCTGCTTTTTGTTTCATTTCCCGGTAATGTTTTCCTCCCAGTACCAGCGGAAGAAAAATATTATCTTTCAGTGAAAAGGTATCCAGCAGGTTAAAATCCTGAAAGACAAATCCCAGATTTTCTCTTCGGAATGCCGCGATCTCTTTTTCTTTCAGATCTCCCAGATTTTTTCCATTTAACCGGATCTGACCACCGGTCGGTTTATCAAGTGTCGCCAGGAGATTTAGCAGTGTGGTCTTACCGCTTCCGGACTCTCCCATGATTGCCACAAATTCGCCCTGTTCCACATTGAAATTAACGTCCCGTAACGCTTCCACCCGGTTGCTTCCGAGGCGGGTCGTATATGTTTTTTTCAGATGTTCTACTTCCAGAATTACCATTTATTTTTCTGTCCTTTCTGTACTGTGTTTTCCAGAACCCGCTATTTCCTGTTTCTTTATCGAAATCTGTCGGTTCTGTTCCTATTTACAGGCTTATTATAGCAATCCATTCTTCCGGCTGCCTTAACCTCTGCTTACAAAAATACCGGAAACCTTACATTCGTGTAAGGTTCCCGGTAGCATTCTCATTTTATCGCGCTAGAGCGTGTCTGAAAAAGGCTTTTCGTGAGCTGCGAGTCTTAGTTTGTGGGAGATTTTATCCGAATGAGGGCGTCGTAGCGGGCTACGGCAACCGAAGGAGGGTAAAATATACCGCAAAGTGGGGCTTGCAGATTGCGGAAATGATTTTTCAGACACGCTCCTGGACCTTTCTGCTCCATTTTTTGCATACTTTGCTTTTCGTCCTGATCCTCTTATAATTCCACCGTATCTAGCCCAGGATACACCCGCGTTCCCACACCCATCTCCGATTCGATCCGGATCGTGTGGGAAAGCCGGTCCATGATCTGTCTGCACAGGTACAGACCGATACCTGTGGATCGTTTGTCCGTGCGACCGTTATAGCCGGTATACCCGCGCTCAAAGACCCGCGGAAGATCTTCCGGTGCTATCCCGATACCGGTATCTTCGATCACCAGCGTCTTAGGGCTTTGTGGATCCATATAAATTTTTATCTTTCCCTTCCTGGTGTATTTCAGGGCGTTCGAGAGAACCTGTTCAAGGACAAATTCCAGCCATTTTTCATCGGTAAGTATCTGACAATGGACATCCTCATATTGCAATGCGATCTTTCGACGGATAAACAGAGGTGCGTATTTTCGAACTGCCTGATGGATCAGAGCGTCCAGTTCCTGTTTTTCAAATACCAGATCCGTGTTCATCCTTTCCATCCGCAAATACTGTAGTGCCATCTGCACATACTGTTCCACCTGAAAAAGTTCCCCCTGTAATTCTTTGGAAACCGGTGTTTCTTCTTCCTGTAATAGCAGGTGCATGGCAGCGATCGGCGTTTTGATCTGGTGGGTCCACATCGTATAATACTCCACCATCTCCCGGTATCTGTCATCCATCTGCTGTTCTTCTTTTCGCAGTTCCCGCTCATATTGCCCGATGATCTGCCGGTACAGTTTCTCCGACAGAGTGTCCGGATTCGGGAACGCTTCTATCTTGTCTCTGGGATCCTTTGTCAGCAGTTCCAGTGTCTTACAGCGCTTCCGATAGCGGATGAAGCGAACGATCAATACTGCGATACCGGTAAAAGAGGCAAGTTGCAATGTGTAAATGGTGACATCCTGTGGAATATCTTCCAGGAAACACAAAAGCCAAAAAATTCCGATAAAAAACACCACCCAGAGAAGGATCCCCGCCTCTTCCCGCAAAAATGCAAGGATAATTCTTTTTCTTCCCTTTTCCTGCATCGTTCTTCTCCGTTTTTCTACTTCCTTCTCTCAGAATCCTCTTTTCAAAAGAGTAACACTGTGAAAATCTCCTGAACCATATGATAAATCCCATATTATGTCAACAGATATCCCACACCTTTTTTCGTCTGAATATAATCCGAAAGCCCGATTTCTTCCAGTTTTCTTCTAAGTCTCGTCACATTCACAGTCAGTGTATTGTCATCAATAAAGCTGTCCGACTCCCACAACCGCATCATCAGCGTGTCTCTGCTCACCGCTTTTCCCTTGTGTTCCATTAAGACCTGCAGGATCCGCCACTCATTTTTCGTAAGTTCGATCTTTTCTCCCTGATACGTCAGAATCCCGTTTTCTTTATTCAGGATTGCTCCTTTGTGCTCCAACAGATTCGCAGTTCCGGCAAATTCATAGGTTCTTCGAAGAAGCGCCTGTACCTTGGCAGTAAGCACATTCAGGTCAGATGGTTTTGCGATAAAATCATCACCGCCCATGTTGACTGCCATGATGATGCTCATATTATCAGAAGCGGAAGAAGGGAAAAGCACCGGTACTTTCGACACTTTCCGGATCTCCTGGCACCAGTGGTAACCGTTAAAAAAGGGAAGATGAATGTCCATCAGCACCGGTTGCGGACCGGTTGCGGCAAATTCTGTCAGCACATCGGAAAAATCCTGCACACAGAACGCCTCCATGCCCCACGAAACCAGGTGTTGCCGGATCGCATTTGCAATCACTTCATCATCTTCCACGATCATAATTCGATACATATATTCCTCATTTTCTAAATCTTCCCATGAACAGGTCATCAGGAAGATTCCTGGTTTGAACTTTTATAAAACGGGCTGTATACCTTTTGTGACACACAGAAACATTCTATATAAGCTCTCCCGTTTCTGTCCGCTTCAGGACACAGCCCGTTTTCTGTTTTTCTTATCTTTTTATTTTCGCACTGACTGTTCATGTTCGGAGCAGTTACGTTACGTTTTTATGAAAGTTCGTAACTGTTCAGTACCTTCACAGTTACGAAAGCTCTTCCTATACTCTGACAATATAGTTCGCTTTTCTTTCTTTTGCTTCCGGGTATTCACAGTCACGATATCCAAGGATGCAGTGTCCGATGCCGACCAGATTTTCCGGAAGTCCCCACTCTTTTAAGAGTTCTTTTCCCTCTGCACTCTCAAATTCTTCTTTTGCCCGGTGGATCCAGCAGGAATCCACACCTACCGCATGAGCTGCCAGCATCAGATTGCCCATAACCAGAGAACCGTCCTCATGATAGGTTCCGATCTCCGGATCTGCGAGTACGATCAGAACCGTCGGTGCACCGTAGAACGGATCATTGCTGCTTCCCATCACAGCTGCGTTCATCTTCGAAAGTTTTGCGATCAGTTCCGGTTTCTGCACTACCACGATCACCGGAGACTGTTTTCCCATTCCGGTAGCCGCATATGTTCCGGCTTCCAGGATCGCATCCAGCTGCTCGTCTGTGATCTGCTCCGGTTTGTATTTGCGGATGCTTCTGCGGGTTTTCATTGCTTTCAATACTTCATTGTTCATGGTAAAATCCTCCTTTGTCCCATTTTCATCGTTTTTTTCTGATACCTATTATAGTACAGATTTCTGTGAATCTCAACGCCAGACGAATACCTGTCTGCAGCCATTTTCAAATTCAGGTTATCGCCATTACCCTTTGGTAAAAAGCCTCATATCCACACCCTTATGGTGCGGACACGAGACTTCTGTTTTTATTTTCAGTGTTTTCCGTATTTTTCAATCCGGCATTCATGTTCCTTGGTTTTTTCATTATAATTAATGCCAACCATTAAAAGCTCTCCCGCATAACATGCAACAGAATCCGGATATTTTCTGTCTTTGATCTGATCCAGGGCGGTTTTAACATCTTTATTCCACTTCAGCTCCACGACAAGTGCCGGATAGAACTTTTGAAACTCCGGCTTGGGAATAAATACAAAATCAGCAAATCCACGCCCTGCCGGGAATTCGCGAATTGGTTTGAAGTAATATTGCATTGCGCTCAGATACGCAATGGACAGTACACTGCTGAGTGAATTTTCATTATTATACTGAATCACTGAAACATATTCTCTGTGAATTTTTTCTATTTCTTTTGCTACCGCATCTCCATCCATCTGAAGGGTATCCCTCAAAAGCTGTTCGGATTCTTTCTGGAATGAAATCAGTTCATTCCATTTTTTTCTTTTTGTTGCCAGAATCATTTCCTGACGGATTTCCTCATTTGGGATGAATGCAGTTTTAAATGTCCGGTCATAGGCAAGGTAGCCAAGATGAATCAGATATGTCAATACATCATCTTTATTGGCAAAACTGACCGTGTCATTCTGAAAAGAAGTGATATCGATCGGAACATGATCTCCCGACAACATTTCAATCACTGCGCCTCTCAGTCCATCAAAGTCCATATTGATCAGCGGAACAATCGCCTCATAAGATGCTGTTCCTGACCAGTAACTTTGGAATTCACCTTCCAGCATCAGGTTCACCACTGCATTTGGATTGTATACATGATATGTTCCAATCTGGTAGCCGTCATACCATCGTTTGACCTCTTCAAATTCATGTCCATATTCTTCGCACAGTTTCTGAACCTCTGCTTCTGTAAATCCAACATATGGCGCGATCGGACCGGCGTGCAACATCGAATAATCTTTAAAATTGTTTAACGCAGACTGTGTTTTTTCTTTTTTTACAGGCAGAATACCTGTCAGATATGCCAGCTGAATATATTTCGTCGGCTCTGTCCCTTTAAACATAGCCCGCAGAAAATTGATATATTCTTCCTGTGTTCTGACATCCGATGCTTCATCACGAATCAGAACATCCCATTCATCAATAATCACTATAAATTTTGTTCCTGTTGCTGCATTGATCCGTGACAGAGACTCCGGCAGCGAACGGATTTTTTCCGGTAAAATATGTGGATAATATTCTTTCAACTCCGAAATCGTTTGTTCTGAAATATAAGAAACGATTTTTTCCGGACCACCTGCCGGTTCCATACACCATTGGATATCCCAGTGCAATACATCGTACTGATTCAGGTGTTTTTCAAAGCCTTCTGCTTTACTGATACCCAGATTGGAAAACATTTCTCTGGAACTACAGCCTTTGCTGTAATACGCCGTGAGCATATTGGCCGTGATCGATTTTCCAAACCGTCGCGGGCGGCTGTTGCAGATATATCCCTGCAGAGTATTCATAACCTTATTCGTATAAGTAAGAAGCTCTGTTTTATCTACATAAATCTCCGAATTTAATGCAACCGCAAATGCTTCATTCCCCGGATTTACAAATACTCCCATCTTCTCACACCTTTCTTTTTCTGCACGCATTGTTATCTGTAATTTTATTTTTGCATGGTTTCAATCACGCATTCATGTTTTTTAGTCATCTTATTATAATTAATTCCTACAAGCAACAACTTCCCCTGATATTCTTTCAATGCATCTCCATACTGTTTTTCTTTGATCTGCTCTATCGCTCCACCGGCGCTCTTATCCCATTTCAGTTCGATCACGACAGCCGGCTTGTCAGGATGCTTCTTTCTCGGAATCATACATACGTCGGCAAATCCCTTTCCCGCAGGTAATTCCCGAATTATGGTATAGTATTCCCGCGCAAAGTAAAAGGCAAGCTGAATGGTACAACTTAAAGAGTTTTCATCGTTATACTGAAGAATGGAAATTTCCTCATGTGCTTTCTCGATTCCCTCTGCAACCGCATCTGCATCCATGTTCCACAGTGCTTCCAGTAATTTACGGGAGGATTCCACGGACTCTGCCACGCCATGCCAGTTCATGGTGCTGATGGCATTTACATATTCCCTGGAAACCTCTTTATTTGGTATACTTACGGTTCCATCCACACTGTCATAGGTCAGATATCCCAGATGCACCAGCAGAGTCAGCACATCGTCTTTCGTTGCAAAGGTAGTCATATCGTTGCTGAATGTTCCGATATTAATGGGGACAGATTCTCCCGCAAGCATGCGAACCACGGAGTCCTTTAAGCCGTCCATATCCATCTGGATATAGATTTTTAGTGCTTCATATGTCTCCGTCTGGTTCCAGTAGGTTCCGAACTTATGACGCAGCATGGCTTCCACAACCGACTTGGGGCTGTACATGGAATAGCATTCATTTCCCGTCTGTCGATGGGCAATTAATCGATAGCCATCATACCATGTTTTTACATCTTCAAAATTCATCTCATATTTTTCACAGAGAACTGACACTTCCTGTTCGGTAAAGCCAAAATACTCTGCCAGCTCACCGGGATCCGTCATGGAATATTCTGTAAACATATTTAATGCCGAATGAGAACCATATTTCTTGATCGGCAGAATACCGGTCATGTAAGCCAGTGCAACATAATCTTTATCCTTGAGCCATGCCCGTAAAAAGTCCAGATACTTTTTCTGTGCTTCTCTATCCTGTTTATATTCCCGGAACAGACAATCCCACTCATCAATCAAAATTACAAAAGGACATCTGGTATAAGAAAATACATCTTTCATTACCTGAATCAGATTTTTTTCATCCCGAAAACGCACTTGCGGATAAGTTTCCTCAAAATCCAATACAATATATTTTTTCAGCATTTCCAGCATCTCTTCCATTGTCCCTGACATACTCAAAAATTCCTGCATATTAATTTTGATCACATCGTATTGATTCAGATTTTCTTTGTAGGAACTATCTTTGCTGATTGCAAGATTCCGAAACAGTTCTTCTATATTTTCACTGCGATCATAGTATGCAGCAAGCATATTCGCTGCCATTGATTTGCCAAATCTTCTCGGACGGCTCACACAGATATACCTCTGTTCTGTGCAAAGAGCTTCATTTGTCTTTGCGATCAATTCACTTTTGTCTACATATATTTTCGAACGAAGACTTCCACGAAATGAAAAATTCCCCGGATTCAGATAACTGCCCATGCAAATTCCTCCCCGTCAAGATTTTATAAGATATATTATACTGGATTCCTCTGATAATCACAACAGCAGGATTTCAGTTCCCAATCTGTTCCATATTTCTACTTATTTACAGTGGCTACTGAATAGTTACATTGATTCTTATTTTTTCAGTATCTTTTTAATACTCCCAATCAAATTCATCTATACTGTTCTTAATCTCCGAAGAAACCGACCTGTCATTTTTCAACTTTTTTATAAGTTCAGCAAACTTTTCACGTTTCGGATTTTCCGTATCATTATAGCAGCGATGCACCATCCAGATATTATGCGGTGTTGGATGGTTTCTTACTGAAGCAATCAGTAATTCTTCATATCCGTGTTTATAAAACTGCTCCACAAAATGAACCAGATCCCCTGGCATGCCAAAATCGACCCGTGGATTGGTAGCTATAATTTCCAATATTGGGTCTACTAGTTCAAAAGGTTCTGGATATTGGTTGATAGCGTCTATCAAATCATCCTCTATAAAATACTCCTCTTCCGGTTTTATTGTAGCTTTCAATCCTGTAATGATTTCTTCTTTTGTCATAGATTTCATTGTTCTTCCTCCCTGAAATTCCGCTGCCAGATCATCACATAATCTTTTTCACCGGTAAGTTTGTCCAAACCTTCGCATTGGATTTGGAAGCCTTCTCTTCGATAAAAATTAATAGCCCGTACATTCTTTTGATACGCATTTAAAAGTAATTTTTCTTTTTTACTTTTCACATAATCCAGCAGCATTTTTCCGATCCCATGCGACTGCATCTCATCAGAAACAAAAATGCCTTCTATATACTCGCCGTTTAATCCTGTAAATCCCTGTATGTTCCGGTCGTTCTCATATACATAGACTTCCGCCTGTGACAGCATTTCTTTCACTAATCCAAAATTACTTTTCCAGTATTGCGCCGGAATAAAATGATGTGCTTTCAGATTGCTGTCTAACCATATCTCAGCAACTCTGTCTATATCCGCTTCCTGTAACACTCTAATCATAAACATTGTTCTCCTTAAAAAGCCCCATACCTGCTGTCTTTGTCACGCAGATATGCAATCCCCTATTATCGCGAGCAGGTCACGCTTTCATCATCTTTCTGATAATCAAATTTCCCGTCATTTTTTTCTTCCAGGGCTTTTATAATATGGTATGTGTATTCGTTATATGGTGTTGGGATTCCCAGTTCTTTGCCCATACGGATCAGCGCACCTGAGAACATATCGATTTCTGTGTGACGTCCTGCATCCAGATCCTGAAGGGTAGAATATCTTGCGGATGGCGGAACGGCACTTCCGTGACTGGATGAATCATCTGCCTTACGGATGTCGATTCCTTTTGCTGCTGCAATCGCTTCCAGTTCCTCCCGGAGTTTATTACTGATTTCTTTCATATGCACACTGTCCCGATAACAGCCTACACCTGTGCCGAGAACCGCCTGTGGAAGGTTGTTACCGACATTCAGACGGAATTTGCACCACATTTCTTCTTTGATATATTCTGTGGCGCGGTAATGCAGCCCGGTATCTGCAAAAAGATCCTCGATCGCCTGTACACGTTCGCTCTGATACGGTGCTGTCAGTTCACCGAAAATAATTCCGATCGTCGTTTCCGGGTTGAAACAGTAGCCGTTTCCTTCTTTATGAGAAGCCACCTTGATCAGCGCGTGCAGAATATGAGCAGCCCCGATCTCTTTTGCAATAATCTCTTCACTGTCTACGCCGTTCATAAGACTCATAACAGTGGTATGTTCTCCGGTGATCGTGCGGATGCTCTCCAATGCACCCGGTAATGCCCCGTATTTTAAAGCCACAAATAACAGATCTGTCCCATTTGCTTCCTGCGGGGTCCATACTTCCGGATGATAGGTGATGCCGTTAATGATGCATCCTTTTTTCATTCTTTCTGCGCGTTCCCCTTCTGCGATCACGCCCAACCGGATATCTTTCCGGTTTGAGAGTCCCCATATCACATACGATCCAACTGCTCCTGCGCCAAGAACTGCAACTGTTTTTATCTTCATGCTCTTTCTTTCCTTCCACCAGAATAACTTATTGAACAGAATACTGTCTGCTGCATATTTGCTTTTGTTCTTTCAACGAGATAAAATACACTTCACAAATTTGGCTCGTTGCCCGCATATCCATAATTGATCCGGTGGATCAATTTTGATTCTCGCGGCAGTCACCAAGGTCTCATACAAGCATGGACTTTGGCTCGTTGCCCGCATAAATTACTGTAAATATATCATATTTGCCGAAAGATTGCCACTGCCCAGCCTGACAGTGCAAAATGCAAATCCCTCTCTGTCCCTTCCGTTGCTTTTTTCTTTTGGTTGTATTACAATCATAAGTAACAATTGTCAGATTATCAAAGGAGCAGCCGCCGTTATGGATAAAAAAAGTGTGACAACTCTCACGTTAAAACAAATCAACAAACATACCGTCTATCAGTACATCTACCGCCAGCGAGAAACTTCCAAATTTCAGATCGTACAGGATCTGAACATGGGACTTTCCACGGTCAGTCAGAATCTGACCACATTGGAAAAAGAAGGGCTGATCGAACGAAACGGGTATTTTGCCTCTACCGGAGGACGGAAAGCACAGATTATCCGGATCGTACCGGATCTCAGGATCGCCATCGGGATCGGAATTTTAAAGACCATGTTTCATCTCGTTGCGGTGGATCTGTACGGGGAGGCCGTCGCGAGGGAGACGATTCCACTTGCCTACGAGGACACGCCGGAATATTACGACACATTTGCCGGCGAAGTGCTTCATTTTATTGAAAAAAATGAATACCCCACGGAAAAAATCTCAGGGATCTCCATTGCCACACAGGGGATCATTTCCCCGAATGGTTCGTCCGTGACTTACGGTGCTATTATGGGAAATACGCGGATGCAGCTTTCTGATTTTGCTTCCCGGCTTCCTTTTCCGTGTCATCTGGTTCACGACTCCAAGGCGGCCGCGGATCTGGAACTCTGGAATCATCCGAAACTGGACAGCGCTCTTGTTTTCTTATTAAATCGAAATCTCGGCGGTGCAGTAATCACCAATCACAGCGTTCATCAGGGTTTTTCCATGCACAGCGGTTCTCTGGAACACATCTGTGTGGAACCGGATGGTCCAGTCTGTTACTGCGGGAATCGCGGCTGCCTGGAAACCTTCTGTTCCGCCAGTGCACTGGAACTGCGCAGCGGACTTTCAGTAAAAGAATTTTTCCTTAAATTGCGGGATCCGGATAACTCAGGGGAACATTTACAGGACATCTGGCAGGACTATCTGCGGCATCTGGCTTTCGCCATCCGTAACCTCAACCTGCTGATCGACTGTCCGGTGATCCTGAGTGGATATCTTGCACCTTATTTTCTCCCGGAGGATCTGGATCAGCTGCTTGCTCTGATCAATGGGCATACACCGTTTCCTCTGGCGAAAGATTCGCTTCTTACCGGCACCCACGGACAGTATACACCGGCAATTGGGGCAGCGCTGTTTTACGTGAAAAATTTTCTGGATACATAGACATAGCCATGGTACTTTCTCCTTGCGCTGTTTCGTTCTTATGTAAACTAACAGGGAGATGATAATTCAATGTTACCGGCCACGGAATGAACAGCAACAATTTCATATATTTTCCGGTATTCTCTTGCACCCTCTTTCCATGAGTGCTATAATCCTTTCAAACAGCAGAGAAACCCTATGTGTCTGCTGTTTCGATTGAAATACTATGCAAAATAGGTTTCCATGCGTCAAGTGTTTTGTGGATGGGGAGTTGCCACAGAAACGAAAAGTCGGTTCGCCTGCGGACCGGACTTACGATATGGTTACCGCACCCGTTGCAACAACCAGATGTTTAACATCCGATTGTGAAGGGATATACTCATAGTTATTTTTCAGTAGCTTTATTTTCTTCACATCAGGGTGTTTTTTTCTTACATATTATTCTGTACATCTATGCAGAACATCCTGATGCATATTTTTGTATGCTCAGAATCTTTCTATGTCCGATTTTACAGGAAGTTTCTCAGTATACAGCATTATTTACACAGGAGGTTTTGTACCATGATGGATCACGAAAAAATCAAAGAAGGCGTTCGTCTGATGCTGGAAGGTATCGGCGAAGACGTCAATCGAGAAGGTTTACTCGAAACACCCGACCGTATCGCCAGAATGTGCGAGCAGATCTACGGCGGGCTCTATGAAGATGCCGGTGTGCATCTGTCCAAACAATTTCACGCTACCAATAACAATATCGTTCTGGAAAAAGATATCACCTTTTATTCCACCTGCGAACATCATCTGCTGCCCTTCTACGGAAAAGCTCATGTGGCTTATATCCCGGATCAGCGCGTGGCAGGTTTAAGCAAACTGGCCCGCACGGTAGAAGTCTATGCAAGACGCCCGCAGATACAGGAAAATATGACCGCACAGATTGCGGACGCTCTCGAAGAACATCTGCAGCCGAAGGGTGTGATGGTCATGATCGAGGCAGAACATATGTGTATGACCATGCGCGGTGTTCAGAAACCAGGCAGCAAAACTGTGACCACCATCGTGCGTGGAGCCTTTGCGGAAGATTTTTCCCTGCAGCAGACCTTTTTACAGATGGTAAAGGCTTAAATCTGTCATGGAACAGCGAATTATTATGAAACGCATCGATCAGATTTTATCCCACCCTGTCTTTCGAGAGCAGTTTGCACTGTTACAGGAAGCAGAAAAAGACCGGATCTTCTGCCGTCACACGATGGAGCATTTTCTGGATGTGGCGCGGCTGATGTATATTTATAATCTGGAAGATCAGGCTGGCTTTTCCAAGGAAATGATCTACGCCACCGGACTTCTTCACGATATTGGCCGTTATGAACAGATGGAAAAAGGTACTCCTCACCATCTGGCAGGGGCAAGACTGGCGGAACGCATCCTTACGGACTGTGATTTTTCTCTTACTGAGCAGAAATCGATTCTTGCTGCGATCCGAAGCCACCGGGTAAAAGATACTGCGGAAACTCCCTTATTTTCCCGCTATCTCTACCGTGCGGACAAACAGTCACGAAACTGTTTGTACTGTCCTGCAAGAAATGCATGCAACTGGCCGGAGGAGAAGATGAATCTGACGATTTGTTATTAATTTTGAACTTATGTAAACTTCAAGAGGAGAAAACATGTATGAGAATTGGTAATCGTGAATTTGATACAAAGAATGAAACTTATATTATGGGAATCCTGAACGTGACTCCCGACTCTTTTTCCGACGGTGGAAAATTCAATCATATGGATGCTGCTCTCGCTCACGCCGAGCAGATGATCCGGGACGGCGCTGACATTATCGATATCGGCGGTGAATCCACCCGTCCGGGACATACCGTGATCTCTGACGAGGAAGAAATCGCAAGAGTAACGCCGGTCATCGAGGCGGTCAAATCACATTTTGATGTTCCGGTTTCCATCGACACTTACAAAGGAAATGTCGCAGAGGCCGCCCTTCAGGCCGGTGCGGATCTGGTCAATGATATCTGGGGATTCAAGTTCGACTATAAAACCGCCGAGGTGACCGCCCGTTACCACGCTGCCTGCTGCCTGATGCACAACCGAAACGAAGCCATATATCAGAATTTTCTGGAAGACATGGTCGCCGATATGAAAGAATGCGTCGCTATCGCACACAAAGCAGGTGTTCCGGACGATAAAATCATGCTGGATCCGGGTGTTGGCTTTGGGAAAACGTATGAGCAGAATCTGGAAGCCATCAATCATGTAGATGTCTTGCAGGAACTCGGACTCCCGATTCTTCTCGGCACTTCCAGAAAATCTGTCATCGGTAACACCCTGGATCTGCCGGTAGATCAGCGCGTAGAAGGAACACTTGCCACCACCGTGATCGGCATGCTCCGCGGATGCTCCTTTGTCCGGGTACACGATATCAAAGAAAACCACCGGATCATTCAGATGACGAAAGCGATCCTGTCCTGCTAGGAGGAAATTTATGGATAAAATAAGAATTGAGAATCTGGAAATCTTTGCAAAGCATGGAGTATTTCCGGAAGAGAATTTTTTAGGACAAAAGTTTGTACTCTCCGCCGTTTTGCATACCGACACCAGAAAAGCCGGGCTCACCGATGAGCTTTCTTATTCGGTACATTACGGTGAAGTCAGCCATCTGATCAAAAAAGTAGTCGAAGAAAATACCTGGAAACTGCTGGAGACGGTGGCGGAGGCGACCGCAAAAGCGATTCTGCTCTCCTACCCGATGGTCTCTCAGGTAGATCTTACCATCAAAAAACCGTGGGCGCCCATCGGTCTGCCTCTGGATACCGTATCGGTGGAGATCAGCCGCGGCTGGCATACCGCTTATATCGCGCTCGGCTCCAATATGGGGGACAAGGAAAAATACCTGAACGAGGCAGTTGAAAAACTACAGCAGACTTCAGACTGCCAGGTGCTGAAAGTGTCTGATTTTCTGGTGACTGCACCCTACGGCGGTGTGGAGCAGGATGACTTTTTAAACGGTGCACTGGCACTCAAAACACTGCTGACACCGCAGGAACTGCTCGAACGCCTCCATGAGATCGAACAGGAAGCGCACCGGGAGCGCCTGATCCACTGGGGACCGCGGACGCTGGATCTGGATATCTTACTGTATGACGATCTGGTACTGGACACCCCGGATCTGATCATTCCTCATGTGGAGATGCATCTGCGGGACTTCGTCCTGATCCCGCTGGCACAGATTGCTCCGTGGAAACGCCACCCGGTACTGGGACTTACCGTTTCACAGATGCTGGCAGATCTACAGGCGAAGCAGGAATCCTGATCTGCTATACAGATTCCTCATTCTGGTAATTATGTAAACCATTCTGCTATTTCTGACCGTCAGACTCCTCCTTCGTCTGCTCATTTGACGAATCCCCGGATTGCCCTGTGGCACGTCCCCCTGCGGGCGTTCCCCGTTTTGCGTATCCGGTGGATTTCCCTGTCCCTGCGGCAGGGTCGGACGGTCTGAGTTATCCAAATTGCCAGCATCGCCACTATTATCTCCCATCGGACCACCCTGCGGTTTCTGTCCTCCACCCTGTCCCGGCGTATTCGTCACTTCTCCGTCGGTGTATACCAGACCTTCCATGGTTACTTCCTGGCTGTTCTCCCCTGTGTGTATCGTATAGGTACTTCCATCGCTTAATTCTGCGCAGCTGATGACCACGGAATTCTATTCACGCATCGGTGTATAACTTACCAACGTATTGCCATCCGCATCTTCCAGTGTGATCTCCCCGCTCTGGTTATCCGTCAGGTTCATCATCAGTGAGCCCTGTGTGGAATCGGAACCGAAATTCTGTTCCATGCCGCTCATACCGGCTGCTACCAGCGTTCCCCCGGTGATCGTCGCCGTTCCATTGTAATCCAGAGCACCATTTCCGTTATCGCTCGGGCCGGAAACAAAGATGTTTCCTCCGCTGACGGTCAGATCCCCATTGCTGTCAATGCCGTCTCCGGTGGCATCGATCGTGACAGTTCCACCGGAAATCGTGATCCAGGCATCCTCGTCTGCCGAGAACATATCCCCACCAAATCCGTCCATACCGCTCTGGTCATTTCCACCGGCTGCATTCAATCCGTCATCGCTGGCTGTGATATCGATGGTTCCATCGGAGATTTCCATATTCTGTCCTTCGATTCCTTCGTAACACGTTTTGATCGTAATCTCTCCGCATATACCTGATCTGCCCCATCCGCATGCATGCCATCATCTCCAGTGCTGAGTGTGTAAGTTCCTCCGCAGATGGACAAATTGCCGTTGGTATGCAAACTGTCATCGCAGGAATCTATCATAAAGGTTCCATCTTTTAACAGCAGATCACCACCCGTCTTGATTCCTTTTGTGCTGATGTCTTCTGTCGTGCTGCTGTTCAGTGTTTCACTATTTCCACCATTCTCTGTTCCTGCATCCTGCGGTGGCTGCATATCCGACATTCCCGGACCGCCCTGACCGACTTTGATCTCCATCAGCGTCTGATTTTTTTCCAGCAGCGGCCGTCCGTAGACCGGTGCGGAAAGATCCAGCTGTGTGGTACGCCAGAGGATATTCTGGTCAAAGGTGATCCGAAGTTCGTGATCGTCCCTTCCATAAAAAGCCTCCCGCTCATAGGAGAGATACACGGCCGGGCGAATCCCCTGATACATCTGCATCGCATAATCCAGTTCCCGCCGAATCTGGCTGTGTTCGATGGAATCCTCTCCCTGGCAGAGGTATCGTACCGCATCCGCATATTCGGTCCGTACTCTTCGTTTGTAGACCACTTTTTTGTATTTCTTTTTCAACTCGATAAAGGCTTCGCTGTCATGCTGTGCCCGTCCATAGGTACGCAGCCGGATCTTTTCTTTGTACACCTTTCCTTCGATCGATCTTCGGATCAGAAGATAATCCGGCGTATCAAAATACAGGTTACAGATGGTATTGCGTCCGAATGTATCCGGTTTCATATACGTTTCCATATAAGCCTGCAGGTCTTTTTTCTGATCTGCGGTAAGCAGATATTTGTATTCATATCGTTTAAAAATTGTCTGATTTGCCATCTCGGTTCCTCCTTATGGATGTGATTGTATCGGAGAAACCTTAAATGAAGTTTAAAGAAACATAGAAAACACAGAATCTACACATTTATTCAAAACAAGGAATATACTTTCTCACTCTCGCGAATTTTACTCGTTGCATTGCATATCAATAATTGATCCAGTGGAGCAATTTTGATTATCGCGACAGTCGCAAGGTCTCGTGCAAGTACAAACTTTGACTCGTTGCTCGCGTAAATTAAAAAACAGAACCCGCATAAAATCCTTATGCAAAGTTCTGTTTTTTATATGACTTTATATAAATTTTATCGTAACTGTTCAGTACCTTCACAGTTACGAGCCAAAATGCATAAAAAATCACCTTCGGTGATGGCATTTTGGCTTGTATGTCTCGGGATTTTGACATATTCATGTCAAAACACCTCGCGGGACAGTGGCTACTGAATAG
>NZ_JALFPR010000037.1:0-11994 GCF_022785585.1 Oliverpabstia sp.
TCAGCCTGAAAAGACTAGTGGCGACGGCCTCATTATCAGCAGTATTATAATTATTTTTGTAACTGTTCAGTACCTTCACAGTTACGAGCCAAAATGCATAAAAAATCACCTTCGGTGATGACATTTTGGCTTGTATGTCTCGGGATTTTGACATATTCATGTCAAAACACCTCGCGGGACAGTGGCTACTGAATAGTTACGGTGTTTTTTCTTTTCTGCCCTCAGTATAGCAGATTTGTTTTTGTGGTCAACAGGCTTGCGTATTTATAAATAGTATTTTTTATTAATAATTAGCTGTTATTAATTAATGTATACTGTGTTTTTCATCGTTTATTTAGGTTTTTCCTTTATTTTCGCTGTTTTCTCATCTATTTTATTATTAATATTTCCACAGAAACCATTTATTTTTTCTTTTTTTCATGGTTGCTTTCATCCGGCGCATATCCGGTGCTTCCGCGGACGATCAGACGCGGTTCATACTCGATATGGTAAATACTGGTAGGTTCGTCTCCCTTGCGGTAACTCTTCTGCGATTCGATCTTTCGAAGGATGATATCACAGGCATCCCGCCCTTTCTGATCCACGAAATGTTCCACTGTTGTGAGTCCAATGGTATGGAACCTGGAAAACAAAGTGTTGTCACACCCCACCACCGAGATATCTCCCGGGATCCGGTACTGACGCTCAAGAAGGGCATCCATCGCACCAAATGCCATCATATCATTCAGTGCTGCGATCGCTGTAACCGGCTGTCCTTCCCGAAGCAGTTCCACGGTCAGATCATATCCCATCCGGTACTCTGACTCAATATTCGGGATCTCCGTATCTTTGCTGTCTGCCGCAGAGCGCACCAGCACATGGTCTGAAAGTCCCGCTTTTTCAAATTCCATCAGGAAGCCACCCACACGTTTCTGCCGCTGGTGCTGTCTCGCCGTCAGCGGCGGCGCGATAAATGCCACATCCCGATGCCCCAGTTCAAGTAGATGACGCGCCATCAGGATCCCCGGTTTCTGATTGTTCAGAGCCACCGCATCAAT
Organism: Oliverpabstia sp.; assembly: GCF_022785585.1. Classification (NCBI taxonomy): domain Bacteria; kingdom Bacillati; phylum Bacillota; class Clostridia; order Lachnospirales; family Lachnospiraceae; genus Oliverpabstia; species Oliverpabstia sp. The sequence continues at coordinate 1,038 of NZ_JALFPR010000037.1, forward strand.
TGAAAATTCATCGTCACGGTTGCTGATCACAACCACCGGGATCTCTCCGGACAGTTCTGCCACCTGGCGGCTGAAACTTGGGTTACAGGCATAGATGATTCCCAGCGGCTGCACTTCCCGCATCATCCGCAGATAATTTTCCTCGATCTTCAGATCCCTCTGGGTGTTGCAGACAAACACGCCGTACCCGTATTCTTTTGCCATGGCTTCGATGCCCTGCAGCAGCATGACATAATAAGGGTTTGTCAGTGTCGGGCAGAACACAACCAGAAGTTTTCTGCTCTTTGCCGACCGGCGGATCCGCTGTTTTGGCAGGTGATAATCCAGCTTTTCTGCCGCCTCTGTCACCTGACGGATCGTCTCTTTGGAGAAAGATACGTTATATTTTTTATTTAGTATCATAGAAACAGTGGCCTGGGAAACTCCTGCTTCCCGGGCCACATCCATAGAAGTTGCTTTCTTCTTTGCCATCGTTTTTTCCTTATAATTCTACGCGTCCTTCCAGTGCACGCAGTAGTGTTACTTCATCGATGTACTCCAGATCACCGCCGACCGGAACACCGCTTGCGATACGGCTCACTTTGATACCGGTAGGTTTGATCAGTTTGCTGATATACATGGCTGTCGTCTCCCCTTCCAGACTGGAATTGGTGGCAATGATCACTTCATCCACATCTTTTTGCAGACGCAGCATCAGCTCTTTTAACCGGATATCTCCCGGACCGATCCCCAGCATCGGGGAAATAGCTCCGTGAAGGACATGGTACACGCCCTCGTACTTGCCGGTTTTTTCATAAGCTGCCAGATCTCTTGTATTTTCCACAACCATGATCTGTTTATGGTTTCGCTTCGGATTGGCACAGATCGGACACAGTTCCTGATCAGTCAGAGTAAAGCATTCTTTGCAGTATCTGACATTTGATCTCGCGCTGGTCATCGCACCCGCAAGCTGTTCTACCTGATCCTGGGGCATATTGATGATGTGAAACGCCAGGCGCTGGGCTGATTTTGCGCCGATACCCGGAAGTCTTGACAGCTGTTCGATTAATTTGCTGATATGACTGCTGTAGTATTCCATCTTAGAACGGGAATCCTCCACCCAGACCACCGGTCAGTTTGGACATCACAGCCTGTGTCTCAGCTTCCATCTTGCGAAGTGCTTCGTTGGTAGCTGCCATGATCAGATCCTCTAACATCTCTACGTCATCCGGATCTACAACTTCTTCTGCCAGTTTGACTTTGGTCACTTCTTTTTTACCGCTTACGGTCACTTCTACGGCTCCGCCGCCTGCTGCTGCCGTAAATTCTTTCTCTTCCAGCGCTTTCTGATTCTCTTCCATCTGTTTCTGCATCTTCTGCGCCTGTTTCATCAGATTATTCATATTACCAGGCATACCCATGCCGCCTGGAAAGCCACCACGTTTTGCCACGATTGGTTCCTCCTGTTTTCTCTTAAATCATATTTTTGCATCTTTTACTCGTCTTCCGGTTCTTCTTCTACCACGATATTCATGTGAACCGTCTGTTTTAATATATCATCAACCGAGATTTCTGCCAAGTCCTGATGCATATTTGTTTTCTTTAAAAGCATCTCCACTTCCACGGTTTTTCCCGTCATCTGTAAAATCAGATCTTCCAGCAGCTGTTTTTTATCCGGATCATCTACACAGGTCTGCGCCAGGTCGTTGGAGAATTCCACATATAATTTATTCTCCCCGGTATTTCCATTATATTTCGGCACAGCGGTTGTTAAAAATGTCTTGAACATCCCCTGTGTCTGCATCACGATATTTTTCCAGTTTTCCTTGATCCGCTGCAGATCCTCCGGCGCTGCTTTTTCCGGTTTCTTCTCCGGTGCAGATGGTGCTGCCTGGGTTGGCTGTACCGAAATACCGTTGTTCATTCCCGCATAACCCGGCAAAGACTGAACTGCCGCTATCGGAATTCCCTTTTCCATCTGCTCTTCCAGCACCCGGAGCCGGTCCAGTACGGAATCCAGGTTTGTTTCCATTGCAGGTTTACATAATTTAATCAATCCCACTTCCACCAGCACACGTTTCTGTGTGGCATTTCGCAGGTTGTTGGAAAGTTCAGATAACACGCGGATATAGCGCATCAGCGTATCGGTATCGATCAGCTGACTTTCTTCCTGCAGCGCTTTCAGATTTTCCGAAGATACATCCAGAACTTCTTCCGCATCTTCCGATGTCTTGACCAGCAGGAGATTTCGCAGATACCAGGTAAAATCATTGACAAACTGTCCCAGTTCTTTTCCATTGACCAGAAGATCTTCCAGGATATGGATGCAGCTGGTGACATCCTGCTCCAGCACTTTGCGAAGCAGTTTGCTGAACACTTCCGTATCTACGGTTCCCAGCACTTCCAGCACCTTGTCAAAGGTCAGTTCCTGTCCCAGATAGAAGGCGATGCACTGATCCAGAAGACTCAGTGCGTCTCGCATGGAACCGTCTCCTGCTTTCGCCACATAGCGAAGTGCTTTCTCTTCCACCGGAATCTGTTCTTTCTCCATCAGTTCCCGCAGCCGTCCGGCGATCGTATCAATGGAAATACGGTGAAAATCATACCTCTGACATCTGGACTGGATCGTCACCGGAATCTTGTGGGATTCGGTGGTTGCCAGAATAAAGATCACATAGGACGGTGGTTCTTCCAGAGTTTTTAACAGTGCGTTAAATGCACCTGCTGACAGCATATGCACCTCATCAATGATATACACCTTGTATTTTCCCTGTGTGGGACGGTAGGTAACCTCCTCCCGGATCTCACGGATGTTGTCGACACCGTTGTTGGATGCCGCATCGATCTCGATCACATTCATGGATGTTCCCGCCTGTATCGCCCTACAGGTCGGGCACTCGTTACATGGACTGCCGTCCACCGGTTGCTCACAGTTGACCGCTTTTGCAAGGATCTTTGCCACGGTCGTTTTACCGGTTCCACGGGTTCCACAGAACAAAAATGCGTGACCGATACGGTCCGCACGAATCTGATTTTTTAAAGTTGTTACGATATGATCCTGTCCTTTGACATCCTCGAAGGTGTCAGGACGGAACTTACGATATAGAGCGGTATAGCTCATATTTCTCTGCCTCTCCTCAATCTGTCATAAATTGTAACTGTTCAGTAGCCACTGTCTCTCGAGGTGTTTTTATATGAATATGACAAACTCCCGAGACACACAAGCCAAAATGCAACAAAGAGATAGGGCTGTCACAAAGACCAGCCCTTCTCCCTCTGTTACATTACTTTTTATAACTGTTCCATAATTTCACAGCTGTACTTTTTCTGTATCAGTCACCGAAACTGATACCGATTCTTTTGGCATCTTTGATCTCCTGTGCATCCGGTGTTACCACCTTCAGTTTTCCTGCACACTCTTCCAACGGAACTTTTTTTGTCTTTCCGTTGATCAGACCTACCATGTAACCATACTCATCGTTCAGGATCAGTTTTGCTGCTGCAGATCCAAGTCTGGTAGACAGTACACGGTCGTACGGACACGGGCTTCCACCTCTCTGGGTATGTCCCGGAACCGTTACGCGGATCTCCATACCGGTACGGTCTTCGATCTCTTTTGCCACTTTATAGGAAACAGATGGGTAAAGTTTTCTGTCTTCTTCCATTTTCTTTTTCAGTTCTTTTTTACCAAGTTGTGCATCTTCTTTGGAAATCGCACCTTCTGCTACCGCCAGAATCGTAAATCCGCTTCCGTTTCTCTTTCTTCTCTCGATGGCTCCCACTACTTTATCAATATCATATGGAATCTCCGGAATCAGGATAACGTCTGCGCCGCTGGCGATTCCTGCGTACAGGGTCAGCCAGCCTACTTTATGTCCCATAACTTCCACGATAAATACACGATTGTGGGAGGATGCGGTTGTATGGATGCAGTCGATGGCTTCTGTTGCAATATTCACTGCGCTGTAGAAACCGAAGGTCATGTCTGTACCCCAGATATCATTATCGATGGTTTTCGGCAGATGAATAATGTTCAGACCTTCTTCTCTTAACAGGTTTGCAGTCTTCTGAGTTCCGTTACCGCCAAGAATCACCAGACAATCCAGATTCAGTTTATGATAGTTCTGTTTCATCGCTTCTACTTTGTCCAGTCCGTTATCATCCGGTGTACGCATCAGTTTGAATGGCTGACGGGATGTACCGAGGATCGTACCGCCACGGGTCAGAATACCGGAAAAATCTTTTGCTGTCAGCATTCGATAATCTCCGTAGATCAGACCCTTGTATCCGTTCATGAATCCATAGACCTCCAGATCATCAATATTGTGGGAAAGTCCTTTTACTACGCCTCGCATGGTCGCGTTCAGAGCCTGGCAGTCGCCGCCGCTTGTCAGTAAACCTATTCTCTTCATACCTTTTTTCCGTCCTTCTTTTCAGATTTTTGCACCCGGTCTTTCACTGCCCCGGTTACAAATTTTTTTCACAATCATCTGGTTATTATTATAGCCCATTTTTGCCACTCTCACAAGTAAATATCATGTAAATATCAGGATTCAGATTGACAAATAAAAAGAAACACGATATACTGAATCCTGCGCAGCCGGGGAGTTAGCGGTGCCCTGTACCTGCAATCCGCTACAGCAGGGGTGATACCAAACTGAGGGCTTTTCTTTGCAGAGCTGCCTTCTGTAAGTGGCGTTGACGTCTGGGTCTTACGCAACAGGAATCTGTGAACCGTGTCAGGTCAGGAATGGAGCAGCACTAAGCAGAACCTTCTGTGTGCCGTAAGGGTGCCTGGGCCGAGTTAACTGCAGAAGTAACGTCTGTGGAGGAAGTTCGAAGGGCGGTGCGCTTTTAAAATTGGGAAAAATAGCCTGAAGGGGGACGCCCGGAGGGAGATACATAAGGGAAGGGACAGCAGTGCGCAGAGCGATTTTAAGCTATGTGCTAACTCCGACTATGATTCACGAGTGCCAGCTGGCACTCGCGAAAGTCTACGTAAGCACAGGATCTTAAAACTCGCTCTAACCGCGCACAAAATGCTGTCCCTTCCCTTATGTATCTCCCTCCGGGCTGGGTGTTGGCTATTTTTGTAAGGGGTGGGTGTCTGACGGGAGGTTTTCCAAGACACTTGTATTTGTCGTTAAAATCAGTCCACCGGACCAATTATTGATATGCACTGCAACGTAAAAAGGCTGCGAAGTATATTTTTTTCAAAATAAACTTCGCAGCCTTCTTCTGTTGCATTGGTTACGGAGATGGAGAGATTTGAACTCTCGCGCCGGTTGCCCGACCTACCGCATTTCGAGTGCGGACCCTTCAGCCACTTGGGTACATCTCCATGGTGTTACGAATCAGCAGATTCGCTATTCATTATACTTCCTTGTTTTTCTTCCGTCAATACCCGTTTTTGCCGCTTCTTGATTTCACGCAGTTCTTTGAAGAATCCACTGAGCATCTGGGAGCACTCTTCCTGTAAAACGCCACGGGTAACTTCTACCTGATGATTGAACTGTTCCATCTCCAGAAGGTTCAGGATCGATCCGGCGCATCCCGCTTTCGGGTTCATGCTTCCGATCACCACCCGGCTAACTCTCGCCTGGACAATAGCTCCGGCGCACATCTGACACGGTTCCAGAGTGATATACATCGTACACCCTTCCAGCCGCCAGTCGCCCAGCTTTTTACTCGCTTTTCGGATCGCATTCAGTTCCGCATGGGAGATCGTATTTTTATCCGTATTTCTCCGGTTGTATCCTCTTGCAATAATCTTTCCTTCATAAACGATCACACACCCGATCGGCACTTCCATCAGTGCACCTGCTTTTCGTGCCTGCCGGATCGCCTCCCGCATAAACCGTTCATCTATTTTCTTCTCATCCATCATTCTTCCGCTTTCCTGTCATCATATCTTGTTTCTTCTTTGCATATGCTACCATAGAATACTCCAAAAAGGAAGTGTCCATTTTGTCTGCATACAAACGTTTTGTTTCTTATCTTTACGAATACGATAACCGGAAAAAGGGAAAAAACCGCGGATTTGTCCGTGTCGAGGTCCGAAATCACCAGTGCTGTCTGGAACTTCATATGACTCTTCCCGCCTGCCCGTTTATCCCTGTCTTCCGCGCCTACGCATTTGTCGCCCGTCCCGGCACACTGCACGGTCTGTTTCTCGGCAATCCTTCCTGGAAACAGGGCAATGTATACGGTCAGTTCCGGATTGCAGACACCAGTATCTGCAACACCAGCTGGAATCTTGATGATATCGATGGTCTCATCGTTGTCTGCGAAACCGGACAACGTTACGCCACCTGCTGGAGTGACTGTAAGATTTCACCGGAAGATCTCCTTTTGCCGGAATCCGCGCCGATTCTTCGGGCAGCCTCGCTGGAACAGCCGGAATCCCCAGAGACAAACACTGTCAGCACACACCCTGATCCAGAGCCCGCATCGGACTCCTTCCGTTCTTCCGACACCGCGCCTGCCCGTACACAGACTTCCTCATTTTCCTGGAAACGGCTGACCGAAAGTTATCCACATGTTACACCGTTTTTCGATGAAGAAATCCACAACTGCCTGCAATTATCCCCGAAAGATCTTTCTCTTCTTGGCTCTTTCGGAGTTTCCTGTGGCAACAACCAGTTTTTTCTCTATGGCAGCCACGCCTTCCAGCATTTTCTTCTCGGAAAGATGGAACACGAGGACACCATCTGCTACATTCTGGCTGTCCCCGGCATCTATGAGGAGCGGGAACGGCTGCTCGCCAATCTGTTCGGTTTCCCCTACTTTAAGTCCGCCCGGGCAAAAGCTGCACAGCCCGGACATTTCGGCTACTGGTACCGGACGATCCACACCGAACCACAAAATCCCGATCCTATATCCCCCGAATCTCAACCTGTGGAATCGTTTTCCGAAGAATCTGCTGAAAATTCTCCAGCTGCTCGCGCGAGTAAGACGTGAATACCGGACGGATCACCTGCTCCGACTCTTTATAGTTCTGCAGAAAATACCGCCGGCTCCCGGAAAGCCACTGCCCTATGGCTTCGATATCTTCCCGTTTGTGAAGCTCCTTCACGACTGTGGTGCGGAATTCATAGTCCACCACACCCGATTTCAGATATTCCACCATACGGATGATGCTTTCCAGATCCGGATGGCGGATCCCGGCGGTCTCTGCATATTTTTCCTGACTGTTTTTGATATCCATCGCTACATAATCCACCAGCCCCGCGTCAACCAGTTCCCTCACCAGTGCCGGGCGGGTTCCGTTCGTATCCAATTTGACCGGATACCCCAGTTCTTTGATCTGTGCCAGCAGTCCGGTCAGTCCCGGATCCAGCGTCGGTTCCCCTCCGGTCACACAGACACCGTCCAGGATTCCTTTTCTCTTTCTGAGCACTTTCAGAACTTCCTCCGTCTCGATCAGCGGCTCACTCTCCGGTGCCAGCACCAGACCGGCATTGTGACAGAACGGACACCGGAAATTACAGGAACCGAGAAAAATGGTGGCTGCCAGCCGTCCCGGGTAATCCAGCAACGTCAGTTTGTTAAATCCGTGTATCTTCGCCATACGCTACCTTACGAAGCAAAAAATGTTTCGATTTCCTTTCTGGATGCCTGTACGGAACCCTGTACGAAAAACGGTTTTCCGCCACCCCGTCCCTGTAATTTCCGGTTCATCTCTTTTACAAATTCACGAAGATCTCCGTCTTTTTCTCCGATGATATAACGATAGCCGTTTTCATCGTTGCCGTTGAACACCGCGCAGCGACCGCCACAGCTTTCCATCACATCAGAAGCCAGCTTTCTTACGCTGTCCGGTGACATATCTTCCTCAAACAACAGCTGATCGCCGCATCCTGCTGTCTGCGCTGCGATCGTCTCGATTTTTTTCAGTTCCATTCCTACCATACGGAATTTTAACTGCTGATATTCTTTCTGTAATTTTTCCACTGTATCTGCAGTGTCATTCCATTTTGCGGACAGCAGCTGGGAGATCCTGCGGTTCTGTTCTTTTAACTGATTGGTATATTCCAGTGCCCGTCTGCCGCAGAGCATCTCGATACGCATACCACCTTTAAATTTCTGTGCGGATACCAGAGTGATCTGTCCGATCTCACCGGAAAAGTCTACATGAACACCACAGCAGGCACAGATATCCATCCCCGGCCAGGTTACGATCCGCACATCACCGGTCAGTTCTTTCTTACTTCTGTAAGGCAGCGTTTTCAGTTCTTCCTCCGACGGATGAGTGATCTCAATCGGATGATTCTCCCATACATACTGATTTGCCTTCGCCTCGATCTCTTTCAGCACCTCTTCCGGCACTTCGCCGTCCACATCCAGCGTGATCGTCTCGCTTCCCATGTGAAATCCTACGTTGTTATAACCGTATTTTTCATGGATCAGTCCGCTGATCAGATGTTCGCCGGAGTGTTGCTGCATCAGGTCAAATCTGCGCTCCCAGTCGATCCTGCAGGTCACTTCTGTCCCCTCCTGGATCGCTTCCCGCGTCCGATGCCAGATTTCTCCGTCCTTTTCCTGTACATCCATAACTTCCACCCGGTTCATGGTTCCGATGTCACATGGCTGTCCGCCCCCTTCCGGATAAAATACGGTCTGATCCAGAAGGATCTCATATCCTTTCTTCACCTCTCTGCACGCAAGCACTTTTGCCTGGCAGGTGGTCTGGTGAGAATCTTTATAAAATAAACGTTCTGTTCTCATATGTATGTCCTCTTTCTGTCTCTGTTCTGACATGATAACTGCTGAGTATCTTTACAGTTACGCTGCACTTTCTCTCTGCACCATCATAGTACGAAATCGGGAAAGTTGCAAGATTACTGTTCGTTTCACGATGCACAGAATTCTTGCTGATTGCACAAATTCGCGCGGTATGTCTCAGGTTTTCTGTGATCTTCGCTCACAATAATACCCCACGGGATATGATCAGTGAGCAGTAACTGCATTTCTATGTGACCATGTCACAGATGATTTCTTTGCTTTTTCCTCTGTTTTTGACTATACTTACACTAAACATACAAGGAGGCGATCTTTATGCAGGATGTAGTTATCATCGGCAGTGGACCGGCTGGGCTGTCCGCCGCTCTTTATATGCTCCGGGGTGGATTTTCCACTACTGTCATCGGAAAAGACAACGGGGCTCTGGAAAAAGCAGAAAAAATCGAAAATTATTTTGGACTGGAGCGTCCCCTCTCCGGCCATGAACTGATTGAAAATGGAAGAACACAGGTACAGCGTCTTGGCGGTACTCTTTTACAGGATGAGGTTGTGGGGATCAGCTGGAACGGAAACTATCTGATTTCTACCATCTCCACACAGATCGAAGCCCGCGCCATTATTCTCACCACCGGTACTTCCAGAAAAACAGTGAAAATTAAGAATCTCGCGCAGCTCGAAGGACATGGTGTCAGCTACTGTGCTGTCTGTGATGCTTTTCTCTACCGCGGTGAGTCTGTCGCCGTCCTTGGAAATGGCGAGTACGCCCTTCATGAAGTCCAGGAACTTCTCCCGATCGTCGACTCCGTCACGCTTCTGACCAACGGGCTGGAACCTTCCGTTGACTTCCCACCGGAAGTTACGATCATTCAAACACCGGTTCTGGAACTGGTCGGCACAGATGCACTGGAGGCTGTCTGTCTGGAAGACGGCACGCAGATTCACCCGGCATGCCTTTTCATGGCACTCGGCGCTGCGAAGGGAAGTGATCTTGCACGGAAACTTGGTATCCGGCTCGAAGATGAACGGATCATTGTCAATGAACAGATGGATACCGGACTCCCGGGCGTTTTTGCTGCAGGCGACTGTATCGGCGGGATCCTGCAGGTTTCCGTGGCAGTCGGTGAAGGAGCGAAGGCCGCGCTTTCCTGTATCAAATATCTGCGGTCTTAAATTCTTATGTAACCATAACGAGATAAAATAAGCGACAGGATATCCATATTAAAAACCCGGTATCCTGCCGCTTATTTTCTGGCAAACCACTATATTATTCTCAGCTTTTCCGAATATGCAAAAACTGCCGCATCCGAATCACTTCGGATAGCGGCAGTTCTTTTATCGTTTGAACACTTTATATTTTTTAATTATTTCTGAGGACCAGCTGCTACCAGAGCTTTACCAGCTTCATTTCCTTCGTATTTAGCGAAGTTCTTGATGAATCTGTCAGCCAGGTCTTTCGCTTTCTCTTCCCACTGAGCTGCATCTGCGTAAGTATCGCGAGGATCCAGGATTCCGCTATCTACGCCCGGCAGTTCTGTCGGAACTTCAAAGTTGAAGTACGGAATAGTCTTTGTAGGAGCTGTTTTGATATCTCCGCTCAGGATAGCATCGATGATACCACGGGTATCTTTGATGGAGATACGTTTTCCGGTACCATTCCAACCTGTGTTAACCAGGTATGCTTTTGCACCGCTCTTTTCCATTTTCTTAACCAGCTCTTCTGCATATTTTGTAGGATGCAGTTCCAGGAATGCCTGGCCGAAGCAAGCGGAGAAAGTAGGAGTAGGTTCTGTAATTCCACGTTCTGTACCAGCCAGTTTAGCTGTGAAACCAGACAGGAAGTAATACTGTGTCTGAGCTTCTGTCAGGATAGATACCGGAGGCAGTACGCCGAATGCATCTGCGGACAGGAAGATTACGTTCTTAGCTGCCGGAGCTGAAGAAACTGGACGAACAATGTTTTCGATGTGATCGATTGGGTAGGAAACACGAGTGTTTTCTGTTACGCTCTTATCAGCGAAATCGATCTTGCCATCTGCTGCAACTGTAACGTTCTCAAGAAGAGCGTCACGTCTGATTGCATTGTAGATATCTGGTTCAGATTCTTTATCCAGGTTGATAACTTTTGCGTAGCATCCAGCTTCAAAGTTGAATACGCCGTTGTCATCCCAGCCGTGTTCGTCATCACCGATCAGAAGTCTCTTAGGATCTGTGGAAAGTGTTGTCTTACCTGTTCCAG
>NZ_JALFPR010000045.1:0-43545 GCF_022785585.1 Oliverpabstia sp.
ACTCTTTCTCCACGCTTATATCCTTTCATCTTAAATGATATATCATTTCTCTTTATTTCTATTATAAAGCCTCAGTATTTCACTGTCAATTTCTATCATCTTCCGTCTCAACCCAGCCGGCATTTTGGCTAACGTTCCCCCATGCCCAGCAACACACTGCGCGATGCACAGAAACCGGGGGACTCACATAGAAAAACAGACACCCTTCTGCTGGTGCCCATAGCACAGATGAGATCCGGCACCTACGTAGACTTTCGCGATGATCAGCCGACCATCGTGAATCTAGTCGTAGTTGGTGACTAGCTCAGCTGTGCGTTACCAGCGGGTGTCTGTTTTTCTATGTGAGTCCCCCGGTTTCGTCCGCCTTGAACAGAACATCACAACAAAATATTATTTACCTTCCCTGAACTTATTAATCGCCTCATAATTCTTAGACATATCCACATTCGGATCCGGTGTTGTCTCCGGTCCCCGTTTGAATACCGGTTTCAGCAGAATCGGCGCAATAATGGTCGTCAGGATAACCACGATAACAACCGGTCCCATAACCGCCGTCGACATCAGTCCCAGGCTCTCTCCCTTACTTGCCACGATCAGCGCAACCTCACCTCGGGAGATCATACCCACACCGATACGAATCGCCTGATAATTCTTATAGTGACAGAGCTTTGCACCCAGACCACATCCGACTACTTTGGTCAGGATAGCGACAATGGTAAGCACAACCGCAAATGCAACGATCGTACCATTCATTTCCGGAAGACTTACCTTCAGACCGATGCTTGCAAAAAAGATCGGTGAAAGATATGTATAAGAAAGCACGTCAAATCTGGATGCGATATACGGCTCTCTCTGGGTCATAGAGATAATCAGACCTGCAAAATAAGCTCCAGTGATATCGGCAACGCCAAAAAACTGTTCTGCCGCATAGGACATAAACAGACAGAATACAAAGGATACGATTACATGTCTCTGCAGACCTGTACCTTCCCCCGCACTCCATTTGCTGAAGAACTTATAGAAAATAAATCCTGCCACAGCAACAAAGATAAAGAAACCAATAATCTTCAGTAACACAATTGAAATCTTAACTGATTCATCTGCCATACTGGTGATCAGTGTCAGTGCAATGATACCAAGAATGTCATCGATAACTGCCGCACCAAGAATCGCGTTACCGGAACGGGTTTTTAATTTTCCAAGTTCTTTCAGTGTCTCAACTGTGATACTTACGGAAGTTGCTGTCAGGATCACACCGATAAATACATTCTGCAAAAACAGACTGCAGGATGCATCTGATTCGAGCATACCCGGACGGTTAAAGAACGCTGCTACGGCATAGCCACCAACCAGAGGTACCAGTACACCGATCAATGCAATGATCAGTGCGGATTTGCCGCTTTTTTTCAGTTCCTGTACATCCGTCTCCATACCGGCACAGAACATCAGGACGATTACGCCAACTTCCGCTGTATCGCTGATAAAGTCAGTCGGTGTAATAATTCCGAGAATACCAGGGCCGAGAATAACTCCGGCAAGCAGTGCACCTACAACCTGTGGCATACTGAATTTTCTGGTCAGAAGCCCCAGGACTTTTGTTGATAACAGGATCAGGCAGAGATCCAGTAAGAATTTATACGTTTCCATTTTTAATAAACATCCTTTCTATTATAAAAATATATCTCTTTATTCATAACAGAAATGATGCTTTTTTCGACCGTCCATATCCTGCATATAACGGATCACATACACCATCCGCTCCAGATACTTCCTGCTGAACTTCTCAATCTGTCCAGTCCCTGAAAGCAGAGTCCCGAGAAACATCAGAAACTCGCCCAGTGCCAGATAATACAGCAACCGTTCACCGTCCTGGGACTGCCGGTTTTCTTCTTTTCCCTCATTGAAAGGCCCGTTTTCATTTTCCTCTTTCTTGCAATCTACCAGTTTCATATCTTCCGAAAAAGAAGTGAGTACTGTCTCCTTCTCCGATAACATCCACTGCGGATTGCCAGATGGCACATGAACCTGAATGCTTCCCAAAAGAAAGATAACCGCCAGACTATATACAATGATTTTTCTGATTTTGTCCTTTTTTTTCATGTCATTTCATCATACTCCATTACAGTTCCACACCGCTGTTCTCAGAACAGTCCCCTTATGTCCTTAAACGTAACAAACACAAGCAGTCCCATCAGCAAAAGCAGTCCTGCAAAATGTACCATACCTTCCGCCTCCCGGTTCACCGGTTTTCCTCTCACTGCCTCAATCAGTAAAAATACCAGTCGGCCACCATCCAGTGCCGGAAGCGGGAGCAGATTGGCAACTCCCAGATTCGCGGAAATCAGAATCATCATATTAATCATCGTAAGCCAGGTCATCAGTGTGCCCTCACTTTTGCTCTCCTTATAAGCATCTCCGATCACATTCACCACTCCCACCGGACCGGACAGACTGTCCATTCCCAGCTTTCCGCTGATCAGAAGTTTCAAGCCTTCCAGCGTACTGTTGATCCAGTAACGCACTTCCAAAGCACTGTACTTGATCACACCCGGCGCACTTGTTTTTTCCCGTCCGAGATTGTAAGAAAATCCCTGTTCCACATAGTTGACCGCCTGAGGAGTCACCTCCACATCATAATCCAGTCCATCCCGCAGATATGTCAGCGTTATTTTCTCATCTGTCAGCGGATGATCTTCGAAATACCGACTCAACGCCTCACCGGATGCAATTTCATTACCATCCACCGCCGCAATGTAGTCACCTGCCTGAATCCCCGCATCTGCCAGTGCACCACCGATTGTTACCGACTGGATCTGCGCCTGACTTTCATCCGGATTATAACTGAATCCCAGCATATAACGTTCTTCCGTTGCAGGATGATAGGTCAGAGTTTCTTTTTTCCCATCTCTTTTTACAGTAACTGCAATCGCTTTATCTTCCAGCCCTTCCAGTGTCAGATAAGAATAGAGCTCTCTTCCCAGATAAATCTTCTTCCCATCAAAGGAAGTGATCAGATCGCCTTCTTTCAGCCCTGCAGCTTCTTCCGGTGTTCCTTCTTTTACCTGTGTGATAACCGGAGGATCATATCCGATAATACCTATAATAATCATTGCACCGAAAAATGCAAGAATAAAATTAAAAATCGGTCCTGCGGCAATGACGGAAAAACGTCTCCAGACAGATTTGCTGTTGAATGTCCCTTCTGCGTTATCCTCTCCATCTTCCCCCCGCATCATACAGGAACCACCAAAAGGAATCAGTTTCAGTGAATACCTCGTTGTTCCCCGCTGCGTTGACAGTATCCTTGGTCCCATTCCCACAGAAAATTCTTCCACCACGATGCCATTCGTCTTTGCCAGTAAAAAATGTCCGAACTCATGTACGATAATTACGATACCAAGAATCAGAACAGCGATTATACTACTCAAACACTCCACCTGCTTTCCATCCATTCATAGGTTTTTGCTTCAGTTTCCAGAATTTCTTCCAGACACGGATGTTCGATCACCTGGTGACGATCCATGGCCTCCCGGATGCTTCGGTAAATATCCTGAAATCCGATCTGTCCATGCAGGAATTTTGCAACTGCCCGCTCATTGGCCGCATTGAAAACCGTCGGCATACTGCCACCTCTCCGTGATGCTTCCATCGCCATCGGCAACCCCAGAAACGTCTCCATATCCGGTTCCTCAAACGTAATCTCTGTCAGTGTCTTAAAGTCCAGCCGTTCTCCCGGAAGATACCTTCTGTGTGGATAATACAGTGCATACTGGATCGGCAGTTTCATGTCCGGTGTACCGAGCTGTGCCATCACCGCACCATCGACAAATTCTACCATCGAATGAATGATGCTCTTTGGCTGTACCACAACCTGAATATGATCCAGATCCACGTCAAAGAGCCACTTTGCCTCCATCACTTCCAGTCCTTTGTTGACAAGCGTTGCCGAGTCGATCGTGATCTTCTGTCCCATCGCCCAGTTCGGGTGTTTCAGTGCGTCTTCCACTTTTACATGTGCAAGATCTGATGCTTTCATTCCACGGAATGGTCCGCCGGATGCTGTGATCAGCAATTTATGAATCTCTCTCTTATCCTCTCCGTGAATCGCCTGAAAAATTGCACTGTGTTCACTGTCCACCGGAAGGATCTGTACTCCTTTTTCTTTTGCCATCGGCATGATCAGATGCCCTGCCGTTACCAGTGTCTCTTTATTGGCTAGTGCAATATCTTTTCCCGCCTGAATGGCCGCGATAGTCGGGCGGATCCCGATCATTCCTACGATCGCCGTGACCAGGATCTGACTTTCTTCCATCTGTGCCAGTTGCAACAGCCCATCCATGCCGCTGACGACTTTTACATCCAGATCGCGAACTTTTCCTGCCAGGATCTTCGCCTGCTCTTCGTCCCAGACTGCTGCCAGAGACGGATGAAATTCCCTGATCTGTTTTTCCAGCAGAGTGATATTACTTCCTGCACTCAAACCGGCCACCCGGATATCCTGATTTTCTCTTACTACTTCCAGAGTCTGCGTTCCGATAGAACCGGTCGACCCTAAAATTGCAATTGTTTTTTCCATAGTATGTTCTCTCCTCCACGTCCTATGCATCATTTTACATCAGAGTAATCGCCAGTGCGTAAATAACCGGTGCAGTAAAGATCACACTGTCAAACCGATCCAGAATACCGCCATGACCGGGGATCAAGGTTCCATAATCTTTGATATTTTCCTGTCTCTTAATCGCAGAAGCAGCCAGATCTCCCACCATAGATACCAGTGCTCCCACACCACAGATGATCGCGTAACTCAGAGGTGTATGAGCCGGATTCGGGTTATAAGCGCCCGTCGCTGCCGCATAAATCGCTCCCAGAAGTGCAGCACCGAGAACACCTCCGACAGCTCCCTCAATAGATTTTTTGGGGCTTAATACCGGTGCCATCTTATGTTTTCCGATCAGTACACCCACACAGTATGCACAGGTATCACATCCCCAGGAACATAAAAAGATCAGCCATACCAGAAAAGCTCCACCCGGCAGCACGCGGGTCTGATAGATATAAGACAGCATCACACCCACATAAACCATACCGAAAAACGCAGTCATGATCTGTTTATTCTGATATTTTGGATACGTAAATACAAAAATGCACATCATTACCAGTACACCAAGAATCACTGCCGGCAGATGATAACTTACCGGCAGATAAGCAATTGTCAGATAATAAATCACAACTGCCAGATAACCGGCAATTTCCAGTCCGTTTGTCTTTCCTTCATGGACACCCGCTGCCCGGTATAATTCCTGCATACCGATACAGGAAACTCCGATCAACGTCACCAGAAGCACCGGTCCGGAACAGATAATTGTAGCAAGTGCCAGGATCACCAGGACAATTCCGCTGATCAATCTTGTCTTAAACATCCTATTCCTCCTTTACACCGCCATATCTGCGGTCTCTCTCATTGTATTTTTCAATTGCTTTTATCAGTTCTTCTTTTTTAAAATCCGGCCACGGCACATCGGTAAAATAAAATTCGCTATATGCCAGCTGCCACAGCAGGTAATTAGACAACCGCAGTTCTCCGCTGGTACGGATCATCAGATCCGGATCCGGGATCCCGGCCGTATCCAGATAATCTGATATCGTATCTTCACTCACCGGTGTCTCCAGCTTTCCGGCTTTCTGATCTTCCAGCATCCGGTTCACTGCTCTGGTGATTTCATCTCTGCTTCCATAATTCAGTGCGATCTGAAAATGCAGATCTGTGAAATCTTTGGAAAAATCTTCCAGTTTTTTGATACTTTCCTGAATATCCGAATCAAAGGCGGTGATATCTCCGATCACTTTTACACGCATATTATTTTTCTGTGAGATCTTAATACATTTTTTCAGATAATTCCGAAACAGCTTCATCAGCCCATCCACTTCTTCTTTGGATCGTTTCCAGTTTTCTGTGGAAAAGGCATAAACAGTCAGATATTTTACTCCCAGTTCTTTTGCCACTTCACAGATATCTTCCAGATTTTCACATCCTTTGACATGGCCGAAGCTTCTCGGCATGCCTCTTTTTTTTGCCCAGCGACCGTTGCCGTCAAGGATGATAGCAATATGATTTGGTACTCTCATACAATTCTCCTTTGCTCATTGAAAAAGGGACACCATACAATGGATCGTTTTCCATATGTTGATGCCCCTCAGCTTTTTACGTACTCCGGAAGTACATGATATTACACAGTTAAGATTTCTTTTGATTTTACTTCCACTGCTTCATCTACTTTTTTGATGAACTTATCTGTCATTTTCTGAACAGAATCTTCCAGCTCAGCAATTTCGTCTTCAGACACATCAGTTTTTCCCAGCTTTTTCAGCATATCATTTGCATCACGACGGATATTGCGGACAGCTACTTTTGCAGCTTCGCCTTTTTTCTTAACTTCTTTTACAAGATCTTTTCTTCGTTCTTCAGTAAGCTCCGGAAATACCAGACGAATGACTTTACCATCATTAGTCGGATTGATTCCCAGATCTGACATATTGATTGCTTTTTCAATTTCTTTTACCAGAGATCCTTCCCACGGCTGAATCTGGATCATCCTGGCTTCCGGTACAGAGATATTGGCTACCTGCTGCAGTGGTGTCGGTGCTCCGTAATATTCTACCATAATACGGTCAAGTACGTGAGGATTGGCTCTTCCTGCACGGATTGTTCCAAATTCACTGTCCAAATTGGCCAGTGTCTTATCCATTTTTTCCTGATATTTTACAATTCTCTCATCCATGTATATTTCCTCCTGGTCTGTCTTTTTGTTACTGTTCACTCTGTCTGAGTAACACCTTTTTATTTCGCTTTTAGTCTACCAGAACTTTTGTTCCGTCAATCTCTCCCTTTGCTGCACGGATAATACTGTTTTCTTCATTCAGTCCGAATACCAGCATCGGCATCTTATTTTCCATACACAGAATCGATGCAGTCAGATCTACCACTGCCAGTTTCTGGTCAATGACTTCCTGAATATGCACGCTGTCGTACTTTTTAGCGTTCGGATTCGTCTTCGGATCACTGTCATAAACACCATCCACTGCTTTTGCAAGAAGAATAGTCTCTGCCTCAATCTCGATGGCCCGAAGTACGGTAGTTGTATCTGTTGAGAAATAAGGATGTCCGGTTCCGCCTGCAAAGAAAGCGACTTTCTTCTCTGCAAAACATGCATTTGCCTCATCTTTGGAAAACAGTTTTGTCATAGCTCCACAGGCAAACGGCGTAAAGATCTCCGTTTTCATTCCTACGGAACGGAAAATCTCAGATACATAGATACAGTTCATAACAGTTGCAAGCATACCGATCTGATCTGCTTTTGTCCGATCTATGGTCTCGCTGCTTCTTCCTCTCCAGAAGTTTCCGCCACCGATTACCACACCGACTTCCACACCTTCCTCAACAAGAACTTTTACCTGTTTTGCGACCTCAGTTACGGTTGCTTCGTCAAATCCGGTATGCTTTTCGCCAGCCAGTGCTTCTCCGCTTAATTTTAATAATACTCTCTTCATATTTTCAGCTCCTTGTCTGTTTTAGTCCTGTGTCAGTCCACTGACATAATTCTGTACCGCGCTTGCATCAAATTCTACCGTTTCCTGCGCAGTACCCTGTGCTCTGTCAATTTTCGCATATACGGAATATCCGATCCATCCAACGAAAACCACACAGACAAGGGCAATACATACCATCTCCAGACGATGCATGATTTTTTCTCTTTTCATGATTTTCTGGCGATTGGCTTTACTCTTTTTATAATTATCTACTTTCGCCTGACTCATAAGTGTGCTCCTTTGCTTTCAGTTTTGCCGCTGTCTTTTGGAGATTGGGACAGCTGCATATCTCATACTGACAATTATAACATATCACACGTTAAAAGCAAAGAAGGTTTTTAAAACGTTTGGCTTGTTGCTCGCGGGATATTACTGTACACTCCGTGCCCAGTAACACGCTGCGCGATGCACAGAATTTATGCTGATCGCATAAATTCGCGCGATATGTCTCGGGTTTTCTGTGACCTTCGCTCACAAAAAACGCCTCGCGGGATATTACCAATAACCAGTAACTGTGGAATGCTGCCTTCTGCATGGTTACATCGCAACAATAATCCCACCGTCATTCGCATACATGGAACTCACCCCGGCGGTATCCAGAATGATCACGTCTTTCACCTGCATTCTTTCCAGAAGTGCCTCTTTTACCATCTGTGCCCTCTCCGGACAGTTACAGTGGCTGATAGCAAGTACTTTGTCACTGCTGTTGTTTTCTCCTTCTTTTACATAATCAACCATTTTAACCAGTGCTTTATTGATTCCTCTCGCCTGATCCAGCTGACAGATAGTGCCTTCCGGTGTGGAACCCATTACCGGTTTAATCTTCAATGCGGAAGCCACCAGTGCTTTTACTCTGCTCAGTCGCCCGTTTTTTCGCAGTGTTTCCAGATTCTCCAGTACGAAATACGTGTGCTGAGATTCGATATAAGCATCCACAGTTTCCACAACCTGTTCAAATTCCATGCCTGCTTCTTCACATTCCTGGATCTTCAGTGCGATCAGTGTCTCCCCTATCGAAGCACTTTTTGAGTTGAATACATGAATTTTCTTATCCGGATGTTCTTCCAGTGTCAGGCTTTTTCCAAGCTCCGCACTATTATAGGAACCACTCAGTTCAGCGGAAAGAGTCACCGCATACAGATGTTCCGCATCTGCCTCAAACCCTCTCTGGTAAACTTCCGGAGACGGGCATGCTGATTTCGGACACTCCGGATATGCTGCTACCTTTCTTAAAAAATCTGCCTGATCAAAGGAATCATCATCCACAATAGTATCTGCTCCCACTTCAAGAGTCAGTGCTGCCGATGCAAAACGTTCATCCTGTTTCATCTCTGGTGTCAATTCTCCACAACTATCTACAATTATTTTATATTTCATTACTTCCTGCCTCCAGCATTATATATTTTCTACATAACTGTGTATCCATATCTTTTCTCATCATCGCAGGATTACAGCTTTCGCTTTTGGACTTCGTCACACCCTGTAATTCCGCCTACCTGATATAGTTTTCAATACTACATCTTACTATATCATATCTTCAGAAAATTGAAAAGAGATTTTCTATGTTCTTTTTGTGTCTTTTGGTTTATAATACTGATATCTGTTTTTTTAAATTATAACTTGGAGGTTGTATGGATTATTTACTGAACAGTTCCATGGAAATGCTGGATGAATATTATCAGCCGAAAGACACTGATGTGGTGATATCTCTTGTTTCCACTGAAGAGTGTGAACAGCGCTATCATTCTCTCCCCTATTATCATATCCTCGCAAGGAACATGCAAAATCACAATATCCGATACTGCAAAGCAGAAATGTTCAAGGACTGTATCCTGGGAACCCTTCTGATTCCCGATAAAAGAAGTATTGAAGAGACTGTTTTATCCATTTCTTTCTATATGAATAAAAATCTGCTGGTTCTCGTTGATGATTCGAAACATATCCAGGCGATTCTTACAATTCTTGAAGAGGGGGAACTTTTGAACTGTAAGACCATCGCAGAATTTCTGTGTCAGCTCATCGGCACACTTACACTGGAAGATGCCTTGTTTTTACAGGAACTGGAACAGCACATGAGTGATCTGGAAGAAAAAATCATAAAACACACGATCTCTGACTCTTCCGCACAGCTTATGCACATCCGCAAACGACTTCTGATCCTGCATTCTTATTATCAGCAGCTGTCTGATTTCTGTGAGGATCTGGAAGAGAATTCCAACCACTTTTTTCAGGCAGAAGAATGTCAGATTTTTTCTCTGTATGCATCCAGGATCGAACGGCTCTATGATCATTCCCAGATGCTTCGGGAATATGCCCTGCAGATTCGTGAAATGGAGCAGTCTCAGATTGATGCCAGGCAGAACCGCACCATGCGGATTCTCACCGTAGTAACCACGATCTTTTTCCCACTGTCGCTTATCACCGGGTGGTATGGCATGAATTTTTCTCATATGCCGGAACTTTCTGCCCCCCACGCCTACGGGATTCTGATCGGTATCTGCGCTGTTATTGTTTTGATCGAAATCTGGTTTTTTCATAAAAACAACTGGTTTTCCTGAATTGCCATACCGGATAACCATTATGTCATATCACATTGGGAGGATTTTATTTGTTAGCACTTCGTATTTTAGATTTGAAAGATTTTACCGGAAAATTATTTATTGGAGAAATGTTTCAGCATTTTTCTTTTGTGGAAGCTTCTTTTACCACCTTTGTCACTTATACTCTGGATGGACAACTGCATAAAGAATTTTTTGATTCCGAACAGAAACCCATGCGGACGTACTGTCTGTGGGAAGATGTGCAGGCGCAGTGTTTTTCCATAATCAAAGGGAAACGCACACCTTTGAATTTTAAGATTGTCTTCCAGCTTTCCTCTTCCAATGTGGAAAAGCTGCTCTCGCAAAGCGGCATAGCACTGAAGCCTGAAGACATCTACGGTCTGTACCTGAACTGTCAGTTTGACGGGAAGCAGCTTCTTTGTACTACCGGCACTTCTCTGAAAATTTTCACCCTGGACAAACAGCTGGACCGGGTGTGGGATGAAATGGTTCGGAAATTTTTCCGGAAAAATCAGGTGGCTTTTGAGGATGCATAACAGGTCGAACTACACATCAACAGATTTAGATGTCATAGTCTCATACAATATATAGCAAAACGGAAAACTCTTTGCATCGAGTTTCCCGTTTTGTTTGTTTTCGCCAACCGGCTGTCTTTCTGTCAGCCGGTTTATGTTTTTCCATCTTTATGTTGTCTGTGATTTCTGTATATTTATCTCAAAATAGATCCCTGCAGATTACCGTCCTGTCCGGATGCTCCCGGCTGATTCTGTCCCTGCTGACTGTTCTGTGCAGTGGTTGAAGTATCTGCTTTATCCAGTGTGATCGTCAGTGATTTTTCCACGTAACTTCCGTTATCCGCGATTTTTACAACCAGATCTACGGTTTCTCCCGCTGCATAGTACTCCAGCTGACTCTTCAGGTCATCCATTGATTTTACAGAAGTTCCATCAAATTTTGTGATGACACTTCCGGATGTGATGCCGGCTTTTTCAGCAGCACTTCCTTTTTCCACTTCTGCTACATAGACACCCTGTGGAATGCCATAAGCTTCTGCGATGGAACTGTCCACCGTCTGTCCTTTGATACCCAGAGCAGCTGCCTGATCAGAGCTTACTTTTGTTCTTGTCTGGCGGTTCATCAGATCTTCAAAGATCGGAGAAGCGGTACTTACCGGAATAGCATATCCCATACCTTCTACTTCTGTAGATGCCAGTTTTGCAGAGTTGATACCGATCACCTGACCCTGCATATTCAGAAGAGCTCCACCACTGTTACCAGGGTTGATTGCTGCATCTGTCTGGATAAATCCGTTCTCGGAGTCAGAGTCTTCCAGCTGACGATTTACCGCACTTACAATACCGGTCGTTACAGACTGACCATAGCCCAGTGCATTACCGATAGCTACCACCTGTTCCCCTACCTGCAGCTGATCAGAATCACCGATCTCTGCAATTTTAATCTGAGACATGGTGTCATCAGAAATATCTGAAAGTTTCACGGCGATAACTGCCAGATCGTTATCTGCATCTGTTCCTTTTACAGTTGCTTCGTAGGCCTGGTCATCCACAAAACATACAGATAAGGTATCTGCATCTTCTACTACATGGTTATTCGTGGCGATCAGAAGTTCACTGTCGTTCTGTCCGATAATAATACCGGAACCCTGGCTTTCTACTTCCTGTTCCTGTGTACCGCTGCCTCTCGAAAACATACTGAAATAATCCTGTACTTCCTGTACAGATTTATTGGTAATTGCAACAATCGACGGCATCGCATTTTTGGCAATAGAAGAAACATCCAGACTCTGTGCGGAAGCACTGCTTCCCGTGCTGCCTGAAGATGTTGTGGTCTGCAATGTGGTCTTCGTTGTTTCCTGTTTGCTGCTGTCTGTCTGCGTGGACTGTGCTTTTGCTGTCGCACCGGTTGCATAAGTCACCCCGGTAAATACACCCCCGGCTACGCCTCCGAAAAGTACGGCACTCAGTGCTACTGCACCGATTTTCTTTGCCCATCTGGCTCCGTTTCCATTTCTCTTTCCCGGCTGTTTTTTCGGTTCCATCGGTGTATTATTCTGCGGTTCATTTCCCTGCTGATTCCAATTATAACTTCCATATTCTTCCATAAGTCATTCCTCCTGTTTATGTAAATGTAATCTTTTAATTTTCGTAACTGTTCAGTACCTTCACAGTTACGAGCCAAAATGCATAAAAAATCACCTTCGGTGATGGCATTTTGGCTTGTATGTCTCGGGATTTTGACATATTCATGTCAAAACACCTCGCGGGACAGTGGCTACTGAATAGTTACTAATTTTCTTTATTTCTTTCTTCTTTGTTTATGGCTATAGTATAGAAAAGGTTTGTGGTCAATTTGTTATCAAAATATGTTTATTTTGTGAAATAGTTCAAACTATGTTATAATAGCTTTCAGCGAACAGGTGCAGACACTGCCTGTTTCTGAAAAGAGCGATAATCCATGTACTCCCGAGATCTTTCTGTGTCCGATTTTGTGAGTACATCATTACACAGGAGGTTGTTTTATTATGCAGAAAATTACAAGTTTTACTATTGATCACTTAAAACTTCAGCCGGGCGTATATGTATCCCGCAAAGACCCGGTCGGCGATTCCCTGATCACCACATTCGATATCCGTATGACATCCCCGAACGAAGAACCGGTGATGAACACTGCAGAAGTACACACCATCGAACATCTGGGAGCCACCTTCTTAAGAAATCACCCGGACTTCGGCTCCAAAACCATCTACTTCGGACCAATGGGCTGCCGCACCGGCTTCTATCTCCTTCTGGCAGGTGACTACACCTCCGGAGACATCGTCCCGCTGATGACCGAGATGTTCACCTTCATCCGCGACTACCACGACGAAGTCCCGGGCGCATCCCCAAAAGACTGCGGCAACTACCTGGACATGAACCTGTCCATGGCAAACTACCTGGCCAACCGCTTCCTGACCGAAGTCTTAACCGACATCAAAGAAGACCGACTGGTATACCCGGAATAAATACTTTCATTGCTATCCAGCGGTGAACATTGTTGCAAAATATCAGATACTATAAAAAGGAAGATAGCAGTACATCTTAATGTACACAACTATCTTCCTTTTTATATCTTAAATTTATTTAGAACTCTTTCTTATCACTTATTAATGAATGTTTCTTCTTTTTCTCATCTTTCTCCACCTTTTTCGAAAAAATCTCCCCATACCGACCACAAGAGTTCTCGCCAACGCACAGCGGCAGTCATTGCTTCGGTCTGCAGGCAGCACTTTGTGGGCGGCTAGCTCAAAGTTCCCCTGCCCACGCTGCCAGCAGACCGAAGCAATGACTGCCGCGTCCGCCTCCATAAAAACTCTTTTCTCCTATTTTTTCGAGTAAAATACGCGTTCAAGACACAGCCCCTCTGCCGGCGCCGTAACGCCCGCAAACTTCCGCTCCATCCTCTCAAACAGCTCCGGCATACTGTCCGCATCCCTCCTATGCTGCCCAACCTCAATCAAAGTTCCGGTTAAGATTCTGACCATATACTGAAGAAAACCATTTCCCGTATACACAATCCGTATCTCATGCTCCGACTCTTCAATCACTATATCCGTAATCGTCCGCACCGTAGATTTCTTCATCTTCGGATTGCCACAAAACGATTTAAAATCATGGGTTCCCACCAGATCCTGTGCTGCCCGGCGCATCGCCTCTACATCCAGCGCTTCCCCCAGATGATACCGAAACTTCCGGTCAAACACCGATTTCTGCTCATCCGTTCCAATCCGGTAAGAATAACATTTTCCTTCCGCCCAGAGTCTTGCATGAAACCGCTCCGATACCGGTTCCACAGACTTTACACAGATATCTTCCGGCAGATACTGATTCATATATTGCAAAATCTCCTTCGGATCCCATTTCTTTGCCAGATGCACACTGGCTGTCTGATTCTTCGCATGAACCCCGGCATCCGTCCGCCCTGCCCCATCGATCTCAATCTCTTTTTCTGTCATTCTGGATAATACCTGTTCCAGCTTTCCCTGAATCGTCTGGGTGGTTTTCTTCTGTCTCTGCCATCCTTCGTAACGGGTTCCTTCATATTCTATTGTCAGCAAATAATTCATAAATTTCTTACTCTTTCCAGTTTTTTACTTCATCGAACTCTGCCAGAATCTCCTGAGATGGTTTCTTCGTACAGAGGCTGAAGATCACAATGCAGAGAATACTCAGCGCAAATCCTACCACCAGTGAATACAGCCCGGTCGCAGATCCAAGCGTCTGTCCATGTACCAGCGGCAGATAATCCCATATCAAAACTGCACCGCCACCGGACACAATCCCCGCTACTGCTCCGGCAAAATTCGTTCTTCTCCAGAACAGGGACATCACTACGATCGGCCCAAACGCCGAACCAAGACCTGCCCATGCGTTAGATACCAGTCCCATAATACTGTTGTTTGGATCCCAGGCAATCAAAAATGCCAGCAATGCAACAACCAGTACCGTAAAGCGGCTCACCTTCAGCACTTTTTTCTCATCGGATTCCGGTTTCAGAATATCCTTATAAATATCTTTAGACACGGATGAAGCCGTCACCAGAAGTTGCGAATCCGCTGTGGACATAATCGCTGCCAGGATACCGCACAGGAAGATTCCTCCGATAAATGGCAGATTCGTATCTTTCGTAAACATTTTTGTGATCATCTCGATAAAGACGCTTTCTGTGGAAGCATTTCCCTCCGTTCCAAGAATCGTCGGAAACAGATAGACACGACCGATAATGCCGATCGCAACAGCTGCTGCCAGAGAAATCGTTACCCATATAATAGCAATTACTCTCGATTTTCTCAACTCTTTCTGATTCTTTACCGCCATAAATCGAGTCAGAATATGTGGCATTCCACAATATCCCAGCCCCCAGGCCAGCTGTGAGACAATCTCCACTGCAGTATAAGACCGGTCACCATTCCGAAACAGACTCAGATATGCCGAAGCACCGCCCACAACACCGCTCTGGTCAAGAATCGGTTTTACCTGATCCGCTCCTACCATAAAATACGCGGCAATCGGAACCACCAGCAGTCCTACTAACATCAGACTTCCCTGAATAAAATCGGTCACACAAACCGCCATGAAACCGCCCATAAACGTATAAATCAGAATAACCGCAGCACCGATGGCCAGAGCCACATGATAATCCACACCGAATACAGAGTTAAATAGTTTTCCACCGGCAGACAGTGCAGACGCTGTATATACCAGGAAAAAGATAACGATCACAATCGAAGATACCAGAAGCAGTACCCTTTTTTTATCACGGAACCGGTTTTCAAAGTATGCCGGCAGTGTCAGGGAGTTATTTGCCCTGATCGTATATTTTCTCAATCGTGAAGAAATAAACACCCAGTTGCAGACTGTTCCGAGAAACAGTCCGATCGCGATCCAGGACTGCCCTGTTCCCAGTGCATACACGGTTCCCGGAAGTCCCATTAACAGCCATCCACTCATATCCGACGCCTGTGCCGACAGCGCAGCCACCCAGCCACTCAGTCCCCTTCCGCCAAGAAAATAATCTTCTGAATTATTCGTATTTTTCATGTAGATCGCACCGATCGCAATCATCAGCACCAGATATGCCGCAAATGCGATCAGGATTACTATGGTATCTGTGTTACTCATTCCTTTTTCTCATCCTTCCTTTATGTAATTATAATACCGGATTGTTCCGTACTTCGTACTTTCACAGTCCGTAAAATATTTGTAATCCATTATCCCTAAAACTTCTTGTCTTGTCAATCATTTTTTACTTTATTTTTTTATCATATTACCATATTAAAGCGTATTGTATAAAAAAACACCCGCATACGGATGTATTTTCTCCGTATCCGGGTATCTTTTTCCTTTATTTTGCTGCGATTGCTTCGATCTCGATCAGACCGCCCTTCGGAAGTCTTGCAACTTCCACACAGGAACGAGCCGGTGCAGACTCCTTGAAGTATTCTGCGTAGATGGCATTGACCGTTGCAAAGTCATCCATATTATCCAGAAATACCATGGTACGAACAACGTCTTCATATCCAACGCCTGCTGCTTCCAGAACAGCTCCCAGATTTTTCAGTGCCTGATGGGTCTGTGCCTCGATGCCTTCCGGCAGAGTTCCGTTCTCCGGATCCAGTCCCAGCTGGCCGGAAGTGAACACCATATTTCCAGCTTCTACAGCATGTACATAAGGTCCTACTGCTGCAGGTGCTTTTTCAGCAAAAATTGTTTTTTTCATGTTTGTATCCTCCATTCAAATATTCTGCATTTGCATCTTATTATAACATGCTGTGTTCGTTCGTCAAGCATCGGAAACGACTTCATCTTGCTCTTTTTTGCACAATAGAATATAATAAACTTACCAAATATTTATGCAAAAAAACGAAGGGGGAACGAAATGAAACACGAAAAAGACTGGTATAAAGATCTGGTGATCTATCAGATTTATCCAAGAAGTTTTAAAGACGGCAACCATGACGGAATCGGAGATCTGAAAGGAATGATTGAAAAACTTGATTATCTGCAGGAACTTGGCATCAATGCGGTATGGATGTCACCGGTGTTCGCTTCACCAAATGTGGATAATGGATATGACATTTCCGATTATACCTCCATCATGGAAGAATTCGGAACCATGGAGGACTGGGATGCTTTCCGGGACGGGGCTCATGCGCGGGGGATTGCAATTATCATGGATCTGGTGTTGAATCACTCTTCTGACAGACATATCTGGTTTCAGGAATCCAGAAAATCCCGCAACAACCCCTACAGTGATTATTATATCTGGAGAGATCCTGCTCCTGATGGTGGTGCACCGAATGGCTGGATGTCTGTGTTTGGCGGCAGTGCCTGGGAATATGTAGCGGAGCGTGGACAGTATTATCTGCATTTCTTCGCAAAAGAACAGCCGGATCTCAACTGGGACAATCCGGAGACAAAAGAAAAAATCTTTGATATTATCCGCTTCTGGAACGATAAAGGCGTGGATGGCTACCGCATCGATGCCATCAGTTATCTGGACAAAGGACTGGATGGCCGTGCCAATCCAAACGAACAGTTTGGTACTGTCGCCTGTGTGAACCTGGAAGGAACACATCGTTATATCCGGGAAATGGTTGCAAAAACCATGACACCCGACCATCTGATGAGTGTCGGAGAGGTTAATATTAATAACGATCAGGATGCTATCCATTACTCGAGTGCTGCCAGTGAAGAATTTAACATGGCAATTCCTTTTGTACCGCCGATCGTGGAGATTCAGACCTGGTCACCGGAAAAAATGAAACGGGATCTTCGTCACGATTATGAACTGCTGAAAAAAGACGGCTGGTGGGCACGATTTTTAAGTAATCACGACAAGCCACGCCAGGTTTCCCTCTACGGAAATGATACAACCTTCCGGGAAGTCTCCGCAAAAATGCTGGCATCCTACCTCCATACGCTCCCGGGAACTCCTTTTGTCTTTCAGGGGGAGGAACTTGGTATGACCAATGTTGCTTATCCTTCCATTGAAGATTATGACGATATTGATACCAAAAATGCCTACCATACCATGCTGGAACAGGGGATTGCTCCCGAAAAAGCACTGGCAGAAGCTCAACGAATCAGTCGCGATAACGCACGGACACCGATGCAGTGGGATGACAGTTTAAATGGTGGATTTTCCGATCATACACCATGGCTCGGTGTCAATCCCAACTATAAAGAAATCAACGCAGCCAGTCAGCTGGCAAATGATTCTTCTGTCTTTCGTTTTTATCAGAAACTGATCTCTCTGCGGAAAGAACACCCTGTCATGGCACACGGTGATCTGCAGCTTTGCTGCCCGGAGGACGGACCGGTGATTGCATATACAAGAAGTTATCAGGATGAAACCTGGCTCGCTGTACATAATTTTTCGCAGGATGTGCAGAAATTCCAGTACACCGGAACCGGTCTGCAGCTGGATACTTCAGTACTTTTATCTAATTATCCGGAACATGATATTTGCCCGGAAGATGATATTTTAACACTGAAGCCATACGAAACTGTGATCTTCCGGTTATCGTAAGACAGCATTGTGTCAACCGCCACACATGCATAGCAGAAAAGTCTGAAACATCAGCTTGTTTCTCTTGTTTTTCTGACATTGACCGATTAAAATAGATATATCAGGTGCATACACCTAAACATTGCACCTTTTAGAAGGAGGGTTTTTCTTATGAAACTGCAAAATTATTTTCAGGATCCTTCCTCTTTACACATCGGAACAGAACCGCTTCGTGCCTACTATGTTCCATGTAGAGAAGAAGCAGAAGCCAACGGCGCAGACATGCTGAAGGCTTCCCGGGCAATCATTTTAAATGGTGACGACTGGAAATTTAAATTCTATGAAAGCTATCACCAGGTTCCTGAAGGATGCACTGAAAAAGCTGCGGATACCACAGGCTATGATACCATCCCGGTTCCAAGCTGCTGGCAGATCCTTGGATACGATCAGAATCAGTATACCAATGTCCGCTATCCGATTCCTTTCGATCCGCCTTATGTGCCGGATGACAACCCGGCAGGTGTCTATGTGAAAGAATTTTCACTGACTGAAGAAGAAGCGACGCAGAAAATTTATCTGAACTTTGACGGCGTGGACTCCTGCTATTATGTATGGATCAATGGAGCTTTCGTCGGCTACAGTCAGATTTCCCATTCCGGAAGTGAATTTGATATTACTGACAAAGTAACCGCCGGCAATAACCGCCTGACTGTCCTGGTTTTAAAATGGTGTGACGGAACCTATCTGGAAGATCAGGATAAACTTCGTTTTACCGGTATCTTCCGCGACGTTTACCTGCTGGTTCGTCCGGTAGATCATATCCGTGATTATTTTGTCCATACACCGGTCAGCGAGGATCTTACCAAAGCTGAGATTCTGGTCGATCTGGAACTTTGTGGTTCTCCTTCCGTCACTGTAAAGCTGTATGCACCAGACGGAGATTTCCTGGCTGCTGCCACTCCTTCTGACGGAAAAGTGCGGTTTGCCGTAGATGATCCGGATCTGTGGAATGCAGAACATCCGGCACTGTATACGCTGATTCTTTCCACACCGGATGAAGTGATCGCTCAGAAAGTCGGCCTTCGCCGGATCGATATCAAAGGAAATGTCATCTATATCAACGGTGTGAACTTCAAGATCAAAGGTACCAACCGCCACGACAGCAATCCGTTTACCGGAGCTGCAGTCACAAGGGAACAGCTTCTGACTGATCTGAAGCTGATGAAGGAACATAACATCAATGCGATCCGTACCAGCCATTATCCAAATGCTCCATGGGCCACACAGATGTATGACAAATACGGTTTTTATGTTATGGATGAAGCAGATCTGGAATCCCACGGATGTACCACACTCTACGGAAGTAAGAGTGAACATGTCGATATGGGAGAAGTACAGTACGAAGAAAGCTATGGCTATCTGATGCGCGATCCTTCTTATGAAAACGCTGTCGTAGATCGTATCCAACACCTGGTTCACAGAGACAAAAACTGCTCCAGCGTCTTCTCCTGGTCCATGGGAAATGAAAGTGCATACGGTCCTAATCTGGAAAAAGCCGCCGCATGGATCAAATCTTACGACCCGGATCGTGTTCTGAACTATGAGAACAGTATCTGGCAGCAGACCAATACTGATTATGTCAACGATGTACATGATCTGGATGTCTTCTCCCGGATGTATGCACCGGTGGAATTTATCGATGAGTTCTGCTCTAAAGAAGGTAAAAAACCATTTATCGAAGTAGAATACTGCCACGCTATGGGTAACGGACCTGGAGATCTGGAGGCTTATTTTGAACGTCTCTACAAATATCCCGGTTATATCGGTGGTTTCGTATGGGAATGGTGTGACCACTCCGTCTATATGGGTAAGACCATCGAAGGCAAAGATAAATTCTTCTACGGCGGTGACTGGAACGAGGAAATACATGACGGAAACTTCTGTATGGATGGTCTGGTATACCCGGATCGTACCCCACATACCGGTCTTCTGGAACATAAAAATGTAGCACGTCCAATCCGTGCCACTCTGCTGGATGCTTCCAAAGGACTGGTCGAACTGGATAACAAACTGGATTATACCAATATCAAGGATGGATTTACAATCACTTACGATGTACAAAAAGACGGTATGACTGTTCTTTCCGGTACACTGGATCCGGTAGACTGCCCGGCAAAAGAAAAAGTAACGATTACATTACCATTTGCTGTAACTGTAGAAGCCAATACCATCGTTACCCTGCATTATCTGCAAAAAAAAGATGCTCTGCTGACCCCGTCAGGATATGAAGCCGGTCATGATCAGCTGATCTTTTCTACCGATGCCACAAGTGCTGTCGCCGCTGTTGCCAAAGCTTCCGGTGCTTCGACCGCATCTGCTGCATCTGCTGTATCTGTAGAAGATCTGGAAAACGAACTGGTAGTCAGCGGCTCTGCTTTCCGTTACGTCTATGACAAGTGGAAAGGAACTTTCACTGCTCTTGTAAAAGATCAGAAAAACCTGATTGCTCAGCCGATCCAGTTAAATATCTGGCGTGCACCGATGGATAATGACCGCCGGATCCGCTGGGAATGGGAAGCTGCAGGCTACGACAGAGCACGCACAAAAATTTATGCTACTGAATGGACGCAGGATGAAGATGGTGTAACGATCACTTCCACCTATTCTCTGGCGGCCGTATATCTGCAGAGGATCATCGAGGGAACTATTACATGGAAAGTTGCCAAAGACGGTACTCTGACCGTTACCGTAGACGGTGAGCGAAAACCGGTTCACGTACCGCTTGCAAAAACTCCGCTGCCAAAGATGCCGTTCCTGCCTCGTTTCGGTCTGCGCCTGTTTCTGGAACCGGCCTTTGCCGATGTTACTTATTTCGGTTATGGACCGATTGAAAGTTATCCGGACAAACATCACGATGCAAAACTTGGGCTTTATACCTCTGATGTAGACAGTCTCCATGAAGATTATCTGCGTCCGCAGGAAAACGGAAGCCACTGGAACTGCTCCGGACTGGCACTGACCACTTCCGATCATCGTTCTCTGCTGATATCCGGTACACAGAACTTCAGTTTTAATGCATCCCGGTACACACAGGAGGAACTGACTACAAAAGTACACAGCTTCGAACTGGAAAAATCTCCGTACACAGTGCTGTGCCTGGATGGATATATGTCCGGTTGTGGCTCTAACAGCTGTGGTCCTGCTCTGGCAAAAAAATATCGGGTAGATCAGGACAAACTGACATTTACCTTTACTCTGAATTTCTAAGACTTTTATACTGTTGATCAATTCCTGATCTGACTCACACCGGGTCACGAGACGTGTAAGCACGGACTCCGACCCGGTGTTTTTTTCGTGACCGAACATTCAAAAAGGTCAGCCTTTCATAACCTTACCCAATAAAAGGTATGATTCTTACACCTTGACCAAATCTGGTTTTTCCGTTAAACTAAAAGGCAGACATAATGGTAATGATCAAAAAAGAAACAGTCCGAAAGGACTGAAACAGTATAGTAAGGAATTGGTGAAAAGGAATGAAACAGACACTACAGCAACCACACATACATACCTCCGCAAACAGCGAGATAGAAACCTGTGACATCTGCCACCATCATCATCTGCATCTTCCGATGGAAGCACCGGCTGATGAGACATTATACCGTCTGGCAGACCTCTACAAAGTGTTCGGGGATCCTACCAGAATCCGCATTCTATATGCATTATCCGGTGGTGAACTTTGCGTCTGCGACATCGCAGAACTTCTGGGTATGACACAGAGTGCCATCTCCCATCAGTTACGTGTGTTAAAGCAGTCGGCGCTGGTCAAATTCCGAAGAGATGGGAAAACCGTATATTACTCTCTGGCTGACACACATGTGGCAACTATTCTCGCACAGGGACTGGATCATGTACAGGAATAAACATGAACTTTAAATCAAGATTGGTCCACCGGACTAATTATGGATATACAAAAAGGAGAGAAGACAGAACTCCATAAAAGTTCCATCTTCTCTCTTTTTTGTATATCCATAACATTTTTTCTATTTCTGATGATATCCATCCAGAAATTCTCCCAGTTTCTTTGTCGCCTTCTCAAGATCTGCAATTCTCGGCAGATATACCACACGGAAATGATCCGGCTGTCCCCAGTTGAAACCGCCACCATGCACGATCAGGATTCTCTTTTCTCTCAGCAGATCCAGGGCAAATTTCTCATCGTCGTAGATATTGAATTTTTCCACATCCAGTTTCGGGAAAATGTAGAATGCTGCTTTCGGTTTCTTCGCTGATACACCCGGGATATCGTTTAACAATTTATAGATGACTTCTCTCTGTTCATAGATTCTTCCACCCGGCTGCAGATACTCTTCCACACTCTGATAGCCACCAAGTGCGGTCTGAATGATCGACTGAGCCGGTACATTGGAACACAGACGCATATTGGAAAGCATCTTGATTCCCTCGATATAACCTGCTGCCGCTTTTTTATTACCGCTCAATACCATCCAACCCACACGGAATCCTGCGATCATATGAGATTTGGACAGACCGCTGAATGTCACACAGAATACATTTTTCGGTGCAATCGATGCGATGGAAATATGTTTCAGTCCATCCATCACCAGACGGTCATAAATCTCATCTGAGAAAATGATCAGTCCGAATTCTTCTGCCACTTTCACGATTTCTTCCAGGATCTCTTTGGAATACAGCGCACCGGTCGGATTGTTCGGGTTGATGATAACAATAGCTTTTGTCTTATCTGTGATCTTGCTTCTGATATCCTCGATATCCGGATTCCAGTCGGACTCTTCATCGCAGATATAATGTACGACTTTTCCACCAGCCAGTGTAGCTGTTGCGGTCCACAGCGGATAATCCGGTGCCGGAATCAGAATCTCATCACCATCATTTAACAGTGCCTGCATGCTCAGATTGATCAGTTCGCTGACACCGTTACCTGTATAGATATCGTCCATCGTCACACCCGGAATTTTCTTTAACTGACAGTACTGCATGATTGCTTTTCTTGCGGAAAACAGTCCCTTGGAATCTGAATATCCCTGACATTCCCACAATGATTGTCTCATATCCAGAATAACTTCTTCCGGTGCATTAAATCCAAATGGAGCCGGATTACCGATATTCAGTTTCAGAATACTGAGACCATCCGCTTCCATTCTGGCCGCCTCGTCCACCACGGGTCCTCTTACATCGTATAATACGTTATCCAGTTTGGAAGATTTATCAAAAGTCTTCATTGTATCTGCCTCCATTCGTTTTTATTTTCTTTTACTTTAACACACTAATTCAGTGATTATATATCTTTTCAATTGTAGCTCATTACCTTCTTTTTGTCAAACCCGGAATCCTTATGATTTATATGCTATTTCAGGATTTTTTTCAGTTCATCCATAAAGGTATTCACATCTTTAAACTCCCGATACACAGAAGCGAAACGGACATAGGCAACCGCTTCCAGATCTTTGAGTTTATCCATCACGATTTCTCCGATCACAGAGCTTGGGATCTCCCGCTCTTCCAGATTAAACACCTCTGTTTCCACATCATCTACCAGCCGGTGGATCTGTTCTGCTGATACCGGCCGTTTGTGGCAGGCACGAAGGACACCGGCCTCTATCTTGGATCTGTCAAACTGTTCCCTGTTCTGGTCTTTTTTGATCACGATCAACGGAATCGTCTCCACTTTCTCATAAGTGGTAAATCGTTTTCCACACGCATCACACATTCTTCTTCTCCGGATGGCAGTGTTGTCATCCGCCGGGCGTGAATCCACAACCCGGGTATTATCCTGATTACAAAACGGACACTTCATATTTCATCCTTCTCTTTCCGCAAACTGCCTCTGATTGTCCGGTATTCTTCTGTATCTCCTTATTTTCCCGTTCAATTGTCTCGCAGTTTTCTTATTTTCCTGTAACTTTCATCACTCCTGTATCCCCTCACACAGTGGATGCTTTATCTTTTCCCATCATAATATAATCGTAAACTTACCGTCAAGACAATTAACCACAAAACATATAATTAATATAAAAGAAGTATAAAAATCAGGTTTTTTATGCGAATTATTGATCTGAAACAAAAAGAAGTCATCAATACCTGCAACTGTAAAACCCTTGGCTGTCCTGTGGATGTGGAATTTGATCCCTGCAGCGGACGGATTTCTGCCATCATCATCCCAGGCCCCGGAAAATTCTGCTGTTTTCTCGGAAGAGACAGCGAATTCTGTATCCCCTGGGAATGCATCTGTCAGATCGGGGAAGATATTATTCTTGTGGAAATCGATGAGAAAAAATGCCTGAAGAAACTGTGATTGCTCTCCTGGCAGTCATCAGAATGTTCTTCAGGCCCGCTCCCTGATCCATTGGCTGTTTCTCTCATCTTCTGTTATCTGTATCGATATCCAGCAACAACAGATTTTCTTCTTTCACATACAATTTTTCCGGCACACCCTCCGACGGATCCCAGTCCGTTTTCGCTGTTTTCCATTGCAGCCACTCGCAGGATCTGTCTTTTCGGAAGGAAACATTCCATTCAAAGGGATCTTCCATAATTCGGTATTCTCCCACCGGGAACTCACTGTAACATCCTTCCGACGGTTTTTCCTTTGTAAAAAAGTGGGCGCGGATCCCGATGGTCCGTGCCTGTAAAGCTTCTTTCGATACCCGGATGCCAACTCCCCAGTCCGATGTCCACAACCAGTTTCCATCTCTGTGGCTTTCCATAGCTTCCACCGCGCAGATATTCTTACATCCGGATAAAAGTGCCGCCGTCTTCGTCTTCGGATTCCGGAAAAATTCTTTTACCGGTTCGATCACTTCCATCCGCCCCTGATGAATACAGCTGACCGTATCACACAGTCGATAGACTTCATCCCGGCTGTGAGATACAAACAGTACCGGTGTCTGTACTTTTTGTAAAAGTTCCAGCATCTGTTGTTCCATTTTCCATTTCAGATAGCTGTCCAATGCGGCAAACGGTTCATCCAGAAGCAATACTTCCGGCTCTGCTGCCAGCATACGTGCCATGGCTACCCGTTGTTTTTGTCCACCGGAGAGCTGATCCGGCATATGATGTTCCAGTCCGCCAAGCTGAAATCCTGTAATATATTCCCTGACTTTTTTCGGATCCGGCTTTCTCCCCATCCCTGCCTGAATATTCTGTACCACATTCATTGTAGGAAACAATGCGTAATCCTGAAACATATATCCGACTTTTCGTTTCTGCGGTGGCAGATTAATCCGTTTTGCCGAATCAAAGAGTACCCTGTCATTCAAAACGATTCTTCCCTCATCCGGCCGTTCGATACCTGCAATACATTTTAACGTCATACTTTTTCCGCATCCGGAAGCTCCCAGAATGGCAAATATGCCTCCATCCATGGAAAAATCCACATCCAGCAGAAAATTCCCCAGTTTCTTTTTTATCCTTACCTGCAGCATATCCGCCCTCCTTACCACCGTTTTTTATGTTTATTATCACCGGATCCGAGCAGGTTCATCACCAGCACCACAAAAAAAGCAATCAGCATGATCACAACGACCCAGAAACCTGCTGTCCCATAGTCGCCATCCTGGATAACCATGGCGATCTTCTGAGAGATCGTCCCTGTCTTTCCCGGGATATTTCCCGCCAGCATGGAAGTTGCCCCATACTCACCCATAGCCCTGGCAAATGTCAGAATCGTTCCTGAAAGAATACCCGGTCCGGCAGATGGAATCACTACTTTCCAGAAAATCTTTATTTCCGACATACCAAGCGTTCTTGCCGCATAAACCAGGTTGGCATCCACCTGTTCAAAAGCAGCTCTGGCATTCCGGTACATCAGTGGAAAAGCAATTACCGTTGCCGCCAGAATACAGCCAAGCCAGGTCTGTACCACCTTGATTCCAAAATTTCCATACAACGCAGCACCAAACGGCCGCCGCAGACTGAAGATCAGAAGCAGGAAAAATCCGGCAACTGTGGGAGGAAGTACCATCGGAAGGGTCAGAATCCCGTCCATCACCGCTTTTGTCTTCGGACCTGCTTTTACCACCTGTCTTGCCGCATAGATTCCTCCAAAAAAAGAAAGAATGGTAGCCACCACTCCAGTCTTTAATGAGATCAGCAGAGGACTCCAGTCCAGCCCCTTCATAAATTCCATCATCTGTTCCATTCGTGTCTCCATTCTAATCTTTCCCCCCGCCGGAACATCCTGTTGCGGCGGAAAATATGTATTTTAATTATATTATTTCAAAAAGTCTGATTAGTTCTCTACATCTGTATCAAAGTAGTATTTCCGGAAAATGGTCTTTGCATCATCGGTGATCAGAAAATCTATGAATTCCTTGGCTGTTGTGGATTCCAGTTCTTCTGCTTCCGGATTCTGTACCTGTGCCACCGGATAGATAACATCACCGGTCAGATCATACGGAATGACCTGCAGGATCTCCAGACGATCCTCCAGTCCATAAGTATCGGAATAGTATACCGTTCCTACCTCATTGGAGCCTTCTGCTACTGCGGAAGTAACCGCACCAACATTGGCACACTCATTGATCTCCACACCGCCCAGTGCTTCTGAAACAGTAGCTGTCGGAATAGTAGATACATCGTCAGCTTTTTCCAGAATTCCTGTATTTACCAGTGCCTGACGGGTGTATTTTCCAACCGGCACCGAACCATCCGCCAGTGCGATACTGCTGGCTTTGTTCAGATCCTCCAGACTGGTTACTTCTGTGTTACTTTCTTTATAAGTTACCAGACACACCTGGTTATTTACTACATTATGACGGGTACCGTCCACAACCAGACCATCTGTCTCATCCAGCTGATCCATCTGTTTTACCGCTGCTGAGAAAAACACATCGCAGGCTGCACCTTCTTCGATCTGTGTCAGCAGCGTTCCTGAACTGTCATAACTTCCCTGTACATTTACATTTGGATGAGTCTCCTGAAAATTTGTAATCAGTTCTTCCATTACCTGATTCAGACTCTTGGCAGCAAATACTGTAATAGTAGTTTCTTCGCCTGCATTGTCTGCTGTTGTATCATTGCTTTCGTCAGCTGCTGCTTCTGCAGTTGCTTCTGTCTGTGTCTCTTCTTTTGTTGTATCCGCCGCACTGTTGTTCTTAGAGCCGCATCCTGTAAGCAGAGACACTACCATAGCTGTTGCAAGTAACATACTTACACTTTTTTTCTTCATTTTTTCTTCATTCTTTCTTTCTCCTCATTCCTGTTTTGTCTGCGCGGACCTGTATCAGCTGTGCTGCGATGCTGATTGCGATCTCTGCCGGTGTTTCACTTCCGATTTCGATTCCGATAGGTGCATACACCTGATCCAGTTCTTCCTCTGTGAAGCCTTCGCTTGCCAATTTTTCTCTGACGTACCGGGTTTTTCTTTTACTTCCCACTACACCTATATAAGAAGCAGGTGTCCGCAAGGCAAACCGTTCCACATCGGCATCACAGCGATGCCCTCTCGTGACTACCACCAGATAGTCTTCCGGTTTTACTTCCAGAATCTGCGAAAGTGCTGTAAAATCTACGGTCTTTGTCTCCTGAACTCCCGGAAACAAAGCGTGATCTGTATATTCTTCCCGATCATCCAGAACCATACACCAGAATCCCAGATGACTGAGCACCGGAACCAGCTCCTGAGCCAGATGACCGCCTCCAAAAATGTAAACCCTTCCATCGTAACAGAATTCTTCTGCGTAAATCTTCTGTCCGTTTTCCTCCAGAATCCTGCAGTGTCCTCTTCCTTCTGTGATCTCTCTTCGGATCCGGGGCGTTCCTTCAGAAAATGGAAGAACCAGCCAGTAAGGTTTTCCCTCATCTGCTGCCGCCAGTGCTTCTTTTAAAAATTCTCCGACGCCCGGATCCTGTGCGCAGGCACTGTAAAACAGTACTTTTACTCTGCCTCCACAGACCATGCCCAGTTCGCTGTTTTCTCCGGTTCCCAGATCAAAATTTTCCACATAATGGGCAGCTGTTCCTGCCAGTTCCATGGCTTTTTTTACTGCCTGATATTCCAGGTTTCCGCCTCCGATAGTTCCGTAGATTCTTCCGTTTTTAGCGACTACCATATAAGCCCCTGTAGTTCGCGGAACAGAACCATTTCCTTCTACAATAGTAACCAGAACCGTATCTGTCTTCTGATTCCATCGATCCAGTAACAACTGATATAATTTTTTCATTGATTGTGTTTCCTTTTATTTGATTTTTCGTAACTGTGAAGGTACTGAACAGTTACGATTTTTCTGCTATTCTATTCTTTCCAATAGGTCACCTTTTCGGATCGTACCACCATGTAACACAATGGCAAATACACCTTCTCTGGGCATGATGCATTCACCCAT
Source organism: Oliverpabstia sp. (assembly GCF_022785585.1). Lineage (NCBI taxonomy): Bacteria > Bacillati > Bacillota > Clostridia > Lachnospirales > Lachnospiraceae > Oliverpabstia > Oliverpabstia sp. Next base: position 28,580 of record NZ_JALFPR010000045.1, read on the forward strand.
CCGTTTATAAATCTCACAGTGGCTGTGACATTCTTTCCCGATCTGGGTCATCTCCAGAACGGCTTCTCCACATTGAAAACGGGTTCCCACCGCAAGGTTGCGAAAATCATATCCGCTGACGATCAGGTTTTCCCCAAAGGCACCAAGTTCGATATCAGCACCCTTTTTCCGAAATTCTTCGATTTTTTCATAAGACAACAGGCTGACCTGTCTGTGCCAGTGTCCCGCATGAGCGTCTCCCTGAATCCCCCAGTCCTTTGCCAGAATGGCCTCTTCGATTTCATGTTTCGCTGTTCCACGTTTTTCACTGATACAGATTCCTTTAATTACTCCCAAAACTGTTCCTTTCTATTGTGTCTACTCTATCCACCAATTTTTACCATTTCATGTCTCTCTGTCATCTCGGCCGGATGTTCAAAGCAGTGTGCCGCCGGTTTTCGGAAAATCGTCTGCTCCATGATCGTTCGCAGATTTTCCTTCTCTCCTTCGCGGAGCACCCGGCGAAGATCCTCCCCCTCATCATAGCACAGACACAGTTTCAGATACCCTTCTGCCGTCAGTCGGACCCGGTTACAGGTATCACAGAATTTTCCGTGTATGGCACTGATAAACCCAACCGGAACTTTCAGATCTGAAAACTGATAATACACCGCCGGCCCACTGCCCATCCGGGAAAGTTCTTCCCGATTGGTCATACATTCTGCTTTTCCACAGACTGCCTCCAGTGTCTCCCGCAGTTCTTCATTGCTTCTCCCCACGTATTTTTTGCCATATCCGACTGGCATCATTTCAATAAAACGAAGGGGCAGGTTTTCTTCCTGTGCATAACGCACCAGTGGAATCGGATCCAGTTCTTTTCTATTCACTGCATTCAGCTTTACCGGCAATCCGGCAGTCTTTGCCGCCCGGATTCCTGCCAGGACTTCCTGCAGTTCCCGTTTTCCGGTAATCTTATAGAATTCTTCCGGATCCAGTGTGTCCAGGCTGATATTCACGCCGTCCACACCGGCTTCTTTTAACTGTTTCCCATAATTTCCAAGCAAAACACCATTGGTCGTCATAGTGATAGTCTCTACCCCGGGAATCTCCCTGATTCCACGGATCAGATCCACACAGCCTTTTCGCACCAGTGGTTCCCCGCCCGTAATACGGATGTGCGTGATACCAAGGCTTACGCCTGTTCTCACGATCTCCCAGATTTCCTCAAAAGTCAGGATGTTTTTCATTCCTACATCCTGAACGCCTTCCGGCATACAGTAGCAGCATCGCAGATTGCAACGATCCGTAACGGATATACGCAGATAATTGATCACTCTTCCATACCGATCCAGCATCTTCCTGTTACCACCCTTTTCCAAAACCACAGTTTGGATACGTACAGACCGGACAGTTCAGGCACAGACCGCCCTCTCCCAACGCTGCCAGTTCCTCTGCTGTGATCTCATCATCTGCCAGCAGACGGGGCAGTGCCAGATCAAAAATCGTCCGTTTTGCATACATCACACACCCGGGAAGTCCTACGATCGGGATCTTTTCCCGGTAATAAGACAACAGGAACATGGCTCCCGGAAGTACCGGTGCACCATAAGAAACCATCCGCGCTCCTGTGTTTTTTATGGCCAGAGGTGTTTTGTCATCCGGATCCACACTCATACCGCCGGTACAAAGTACCAGCTCAGCCCCCTGTTCGATTGCCTGCAGACAGCCTTTGGTGATTGCTTCATGATCATCATCATATACTTCATGAAAGATCATTTCACAGTTATATTCTTTCAGTTTTTCAACCAGTACCGGAGTAAATTTGTCCTCGATTCTTCCATGGTATACTTCACTTCCCGTTGTCAGAATCGCCACTTTTTTCCCATGCAGCGGTTTCAATGTCAGAATCGGACCATCCTGACAGACTGCTTTCGCACGCTCCATCTTCTCTTTTTCTATAACCAGCGGAATAATCCTGGTTCCTGCAAGCTTATCTCCTTCTTTGACGCAGGTATTGCCGTGACGGGTTGCGATCATCATTTCTCCAAGCCCGTTGACTTTTTTCAGTTTTTCCCTGTCTATTTTCAACAGTCCGTCACAGTCAGCGATCACCTCAATTTTCCCTTCTTTGACCTCTGAAGGATGCATATGCTCATTTCTGCACATTGCATACAGAATCTGTGCCGCCTCATTTTCATGAAGCATATGCTCATCTTTTTCCCAGATATAAATATGTTCTTTTCCAACACTCAAAAGTACCGGTATATCCTCCTCGGTAATGATATGACCTTTCCGGAATACTGCATCTTTCGTCACCCCGGGAATGATCTGTGTGATATCATGACACAGAACCTGCCCGATCGCGTCTTCAGTCTTCATTAATTTCATGCGTGTTCTCCTCTACCTACTCCACTGCTTCACAGATCACTTCAAGCACGCTTCCTGCGATACAGCGGGCTTTGTCTGAAATCGTAAAACAGTTTGCCAGTTCTTCTTTTCTCGGATCAATATCTGCGATCTTAAATCCTTTTGTCACCGGATAATCATCGCGGATCAGACCACGGAGAAGTCCGTCAATGGTTGCTGATACTTCTGTCGATCCGTCTTCTCCCTCTATCACAGCCAGAACCTGCCCGGCTTCCACGATATCTCCGATTTTACTTCTGTTTTTCATTCTTCCTGCTGCCGGCGCATGAATGACACGTTCTGCACCGTAGCCGCCGATGATTCCCGGAATCCCGGTGTTCGGATATGCACTTCCCTGACGGATAATCCTTCCAAGATTATGCCCACGTTTCGTCTCGATCACCACATCCACATCTTCACCCGCACAAAATCCAGGACCAAGTCCGATCGTAAGCGGTGCCATATCTTTTGTTGTTCCGAGATTTTTCTTTGCAAGGATCGCATCCACCACAACCTTCGGTTTCAGTAACCGGATACTTTCTCCCTTCGGATCCACCAGAACCGGAACTTTTCCTTCCTCCCAGACCTGACGCATCTGCTCCACGCTTTCGATCCGGACAGCCTCTACATTCTCCACACAGGTGCTTCCACTGTACACAGCTTCACTCAGTGCCACCTGTCTTCGGATCGCTGCCGGGTGATCTGTTTCCAGAACCAGCAGATGAAATCCGCTTTTTTTCAGTCGATGAATCGTCCCGGTCGCCAGATCCCCCGCTCCCCGGACAATGATCAGATCACTCTTTTTCATTCGTAATTCCTTTCTCTATCGTTATTCTCATTCGAGAATAACGCTTGCATACATATAACTTTACAATACTTATATTTATTTGTCAATTCTGTACGCTTTTTTTGACTCTCTTTTTCCCATATGAGTTACTGGGCACTTCGTTCCCGGTAACACGTTTCGCATAGTATCCCATATATATTCCGGCGCATGCTTTCTCTGTCTATACTTCAAACCATCTCATAAAAGATTCTCCGGCGCTCCGATTCAGTTCCGCCATAAACATTTCATATCGATGCAGGAAATCCTTTCCTTTCTCGGTAAGCATGGTCCTGCCGCCTCTGCTTCCGCCCCGGCTTCCTTCCATCAGAGAAAACCCCAGATCTTCTTCCGCGTGCTTCATAATACGCCATCCCTTGGAATACGCCATCCCCATGCACCGACAGGCCTCGGAGAGCGACCCTGTCTCTTCCACATGGTGCATCAACTCCGCCACTCCCGGACCAAAAGCTCCTTCTTTTCGAAACACCCGCACCTTCATATGATAATGCAGCTTATTTTCTTCCATTTTTCTCCTTGTCCACCATACATTCCTGTATTTTCCTGAATTATTAAATTTATACCAGCTGTTCAGCAGTCACTGTCCTGCAAGGTGAAGGAACCAAACAGCTGCCGTTCAGGTTTTTCTACAATTCCAGTATATACTCCACTTCCCAGTGACAGCCCGCTTTCTCCAGTGCCGTAAGAATCTCGTCTCTTGCCTCCGGCACTGCCTTCCAGGAAAGGCCACAACCTGCTGTAATTTCCCTTGGAATCGGTATCAGACGTCCCGGCAGGTTCTGTTCCATGGCATATTTTTCTGCTGCCATCGCCTGCGTCGTACTCTCGAAAGTCAAAATCCATGTTTTCTTTTTCATTCTCATATTTCTGACAACTCCCACAAAGCCTCTGCCGTTCGATCCACTTCTTTCTCCGTATTCCAGTGTGACACAGAGATTCTCACAGCCCCCTGTTCTTTTGTTCCCAGCGTCTGGTGCATCAACGGAGCGCAATGCGCCCCCGCCCGGACAGCAATTCCATGTTCCTCATACAGCCAGTCCGCAACATACGCAGAATCTTCTTCTCCTATATTAAAAGAAAGAATTCCCACACGCCGGTTTCCGTCCGGATCACCATAAAGACGAATCCCGGGAATCTCCCTGATCTGTTCTTCCAGCCGTCTTAACAATTGCCGCTCCCGCTGCAAAATCTCCTTTGTTCCTTTTTTCTTCAGATAATCCAGCGCACCACCAAGTCCGGCGATTCCATGGACATTCATAGTTCCGGCTTCCAGATGCTCCGGCATCGCTTTCGGATGTTCCCGGTCAAAGCTGTGGATACCGCTTCCGCCTACCTTCAACGGACAAATCTCCACTCCCGGACGCACATAAAGTCCACCGGTTCCCTGGGGTCCCAAAAGTCCCTTATGCCCGGTAAAGCAAAAGATATCTATTCCCTGTTTCTGTACATCCACCGGTAAAATTCCCGCCGTCTGCGACCCGTCTACCACCAAAAGCAAATCTCTGCTCTCTGTTACTTCCCGGATTCTTTCCAGGTCGGTAATATTTCCGGTCAGATTGGAAGCATGTGTAATTACGATACCTTTTGTATTCTCCCTGACAAGCTCCGGAAGTTTTTCATACTCCAACACACCATTTTCATCTGCGGAAAGAAAACTGACTTCCACACCTTCCTCCTGCAACCGGTAAAGAGGCCGAAGAACCGAATTATGTTCGCAGACTGTGGTGATCACATGATCCCCCTTATGGAACAGTCCAAAAATCGCAGTGTTCAGTGCCTCTGTAGCGTTCGAGGTAAATGCGATCCGCTCTCCTTTTTCTGCATGAAAAAGTTCTGCCAGCTGCTCTCTTACCTGATAGACACACCGTCCCGCCTGCAACGTGGCCTCATGTGCGCCCCGTCCGGGATTCCCCATGGTATGAAAGGCACGAATCACAGCTTCTTCCACCTCTTTCGGCTTTTGCAGCGATGTTGCCGCGTTATCCAGATATATCATGGCTTGATGATCCGGTCGGCTTTTGTCATCCGCTCTGCGATATCGTACATATTGGTAACTTCTCCCACCTGTAATTTATCGGATATTCCATAAAAGTTCAGACAGGTACCACAGGTACGAATCTCCACGCCCTGTTCTTCCAGCATTTTCAGATCTTCCAGAGACTGAGAACCTTCACAGGTCAGGAATGCTCCCCCATTATAAAAGAGCATCTGATCCGGCAGCTCGTCCTGCTGTGTCAGCGCGTAAATAAATCCCTTCAACAACGTAGCACCCAGTTCGTCATTTCCCTCACCCATCGTTTTCGAAGAAATCACCACCAGCCGATTCTTCTTCGCCGGTGCACATACTACATAATCTGCTTCTTCCACTGATGTCTCCTGCGTTGCTTCTACCTCGCCAACCGTCAGCGTCACCTGGTATTCCTGTTCTTTCACTTTCCGTGAACTACAGCCATAACCTTTCTGGTTTGCCATCTTGGTCAGGTTCTGCACAGCAATCTCATTATCTACCAGCACCTCCACCGTTCCGGCACCCTGCAGTTCTTTGATGGCTTCCTTTGCTTTCACTAACGGGATCGGGCAGATATCTCCGAGTGCATTTACTGTTTTTTTCATTTTCGGTTCCTCCTGTGTATTTTTTCATATTGATGATAGATACTATTAGCTATCTATTAATTTATAACGGACGGGTATCCTTGTCAATGATCTTCCAATGACTATGAACTCCACGTCCGGCAAATTAAATGCTGTCCAATAAGCTGTTCGTAGTAAAATGAACAGCAAGATTTCTATTCTATCATCAAACATAGAAACTCTGATGTGTGAATTAGAGCGTGTCTGAAAAAGGCTTTTCGTGAGCTGCGAGTCCCAGTTTGTGGGAGATTTTATCTGAATGAGGGCGGCGTAACGGGCTACGGCAACCGAATGAGGGTAAAATATACCGCAAAGAGGGCTTGCAGATTGCGGAAATGATTTTTCAACACGCTCCAGGTACTCAGTTCTTTCTGGGCGAAAAAAGAATGACAGATACGTTTTGTATGCCGGATCATTCAAGTCTCTATTTGCGCCCTGCCACCCGAATCTCCACTTTCTGTCTCTCCATCACTTCCCCGACAATCTCCGCCGGAAGTCCGGCCTCCCACAGTTCTCCGCGCAGTTCTTCCGCCACCTCTCCCGGCACTGCAAACAGCAGTCCGCCAGAAGTTTGCGGATCGTACAATACTTCTTCCATCCCGAACGACACATTCTCAAACCGCACATACTGCTCCAGATGATTCCTGTTTTTCTGTCCTGCTGCGGTCAGGAGGAATTCTTCTGCGCATGATTCCGCTCCGTCAAATACCGGGAGCCGGTCTGCGTAGATTTTGCAGGAATGTCTGCCGTCCATCATTTCGTGCAGATGCCCAAGGAATCCAAATCCGGTGACATCGGTGCAGGCGTGTATCGGGTATTTTCGTCCGATCTCAGACGCTTTGCGGTTCAGTGTTGTCATGGAAGCAATCACCTGCTCCATCGCTCCTTTTGGTGCCTGGTTGACACGGTTCGCGGCGCAGAGGATGCCTACGCCCAGTCGTTTAGTCAGAATCAGGCAATCGCCCGGTTTTGCGCCGTTGTTTTCCCATATTTTTTCCGGATCTACCACACCGGTCACGGACAGACCGTATTTGACATCACTGTCTGCGATCGAATGACCGCCTGCAAGGCTTCCACCCGCTTCCTGTACTTTTTCAGCTCCACCCTGTAAGATCTTTCCGAGGATATTCAGATCCATGGATTCCGGAAAACAAACAATATTCAGTGCTGTCTTTACTTCTCCTCCCATGGCATAGATGTCGCTCAGGGCATTCGTCGCCGCTATTTTTCCAAATATATACGGATCCTCTACCATCGGTGGAAAAAAATCCAATGTCTGTACCACCGCCTGGTGCTCATTCAGGCGATATACTGCTGCATCATCCTTGCTGTCATATCCTACCAGCAAATTTTCATCTTTTTTTCCCTTCGGAAGCCGTTCCAGGATGTGTTCCAGCACTCCGGCTCCCAGTTTTGCGGTACAACCACCGCTTTTGCAGAATATAATTTCTTTTTCGCTCATTTTTTCTCCTACTTCCGTGCACATTCCCCATCTTCTCCCAAAAGAATATCCAGCCCGTGTCCCAGTGAACTCAGTATGTAAGTAAGACTCTCCTCTACCGCCTTCGGGCTTCCCGGAAGATTGACGATCAGGGTCTGTTTGCGGATCGCACTGGCTGCGCGGCTTAACATTGCTCTCGGTGTGATCGTCAGGCTGTATGCCCGAATCGCCTCTGCAATCCCCGGTGCTACCCGGTCAGCTACAGCGAGCGTAGCTTCCGGCGTCACATCCCGCACGGAAAATCCTGTACCACCGGTTGTCAGAACCAACGCACAATGCTCCTCATCTGCCAGTCTGCAAAGTTCTTTCTCGATCGCTGGCTGATCGTCTGGAAGTATCCGATAAGATACCACTTCATACCGATCGTCCGGAAGCAATTCCTGAATCTTCGGACCACTCAGATCCTCCCGCTCTCCGCGGGATCCTTTATCACTTAATGTAACAATTCCAACTTTATATTTTCGTTTTTCCATCCTTATTTTCCTGCTTTCTCTATCACATTCGCACAATCATAATACTTTTTTATCGGCATCTCTTGGAAGCAATTTTTCCTGTATCCTATCCCCGGATAATCCGAATCAGATTTTTATCCAACATCAATGTCCGATTCCACGGATTGATTATCACGCCCTCAATCTCATCCACTGAAAGTGCCGATACAAATAATTTTTCCATATCTGTAAGGAACGTGGACATCACACTTCCACCGCCCTTTAATTCCTCATCGAAACTGGTAAAAGCAGCCCACCATTTTTTTCCATCATCGGTCTGAATAGCCTGCAGGCGCATCTGCTGATTTCCCACCGACGGCTCCACGGCCACGATAAGCTGTCCGTGAGCCTGCATCCGTCTGCGTACAACAGTCAGAGCATGTGCCAGCATTTCCTGTGTCGGATTCTGCTGCAGGGAAAGAATTGCCTGTTCCATTCGTTCATTATCTTTTAACTCTTCATCGGTCGATATATTTCTGTGATCTGTCATAAATTTGCCTCGTCTTTCTCAAATTCTTATCTTACAGACAGTATAACACAGATAGATTCTCTTCGAAAAGAAAGAAAAGTGATGATCTGTCAAGGAGTAAAACTTTTTTTATTTTTGTCGGAAATGAATAGAGGCTTTGCCAGCTGAGAATCATTTTAGTTGTAAAAACAAATACAATTAGGAGGATTCTTATTATGGCATTGAACAAGGTAGAAATCTGCGGCGTAAATACATCCAGGCTTCCGATACTGACCAATGAGGAAAAAGAATTGCTCTTTGAAAAGATAAAAAAAGGGGACAAAGAGGCAAGAGAACTGTATATCAAGGGAAATCTTCGTCTGGTACTCAGTGTGATCAAACGTTTTTCCGGAAGCAACGAAAACGCTGACGATCTTTTTCAGATCGGATGCATCGGACTCATGAAAGCAATTGATAATTTTGATACAACCTTGCAGGTGAAATTTTCCACTTACGCTGTACCGATGATCATCGGGGAAATCCGAAGATATCTGCGTGACAACAGTACCATCCGAGTCAGTCGTTCCCTGCGCGACACTGCTTACAAGGCTATCTACGCCAGGGAAAATTATCTGAAAAACAATCTCCGTGAACCGACGATTATGGAGATTGCCTCCGAAATCGGAATGGGAAAAGAAGAAATTGTCTATGCGCTTGATGCAATCCAGAGTCCGATGAGTTTATACGAACCAGTATATACCGAAGGTGGTGACACCCTCTATGTAATGGATCAGGTCAGTGATAAGAAAAATAAGGAGGAAAACTGGGTGGAAAATCTTGCACTGCAAGATGCAATGAACCGGTTAAACACACGGGAACGGCATATCGTAAATCTACGATTTTACGAAGGTAAAACACAGATGGAAGTTGCACAGGAGATCGGCATCTCTCAGGCACAAGTCAGCCGGCTTGAAAAAAACGCTCTTCGAGTGATGCGAAATTATCTGCGTTAGATTAAAACCTTGCTTTCCTTTTTTCTGATAATTTGATAAACTAGGCAGGAGAAAGGAAAGATACCGAAAATCAAAAATTTATAGTGCCTGACACCAGACCACACGGTATCACAAATCAAACAGAATTTTATGTGCAAATTTTATAAATATTATAAAGAACTGAAAAAAAGTAAAGAAAGTCCTCTTCAGACTGCTTTTCCATTTCTCATGAAAGAAAAATGCTGTGTTTCTTTTGTAGGCGCTGGAGGAAAAAGTTCTCTGATTGCCTGTATCGCTGACTGGGGTGCGCTCCACCAAAAAAAGGTTCTGGTAACTACAACCACCCATATTTTCCGTCCCTCTTCCCTAAAACTGGCTCAAACCGAACAGGAACTGGAACATATCTGGCAGACAGACAATTGGGCGGTGATTGGTACTGTGGATTCTGTGCAGCCACAGAAACTTCAAAGTCCGGATCCTCACTGGTTACAGCGTGCGGCAGAACTTGCGGATCTGATTCTGATTGAAGCAGACGGTTCCAAACGCCTGCCCTGCAAGGTACCGGATTCCCATGAACCGGTCATACTCCCTCAGACAGACGTAGTTGTTGCCGTTCTTGGACTTTCTGCGCTAGATCTTCCTTTAAAAGACTGCTGTTTCCGACTGGACAAAGCAACCAAACTTCTGTCTGCAAAAGAATCACATCCTCTGACCTGCCAACATATGGCAACAATTTTTGCTTCCAGCCAGGGACTACGGAAAGCTACAAACAACAGCGAATATGTTGTCGTATTAAATCAGTGTGACAACGAAGACCGAAAGAATGCCGGTGAACAAATCAGTGACATTCTCTGCGGATTAGATCCTACTATAAACCATATAATTTTAACAAAATTACATCCGTGACATACGGAAACCACATAAGAGAAAGGATAAACATACAATGAATGGATTTACACATTTTGATCATGAAGGAAATGCCATAATGGTAGATGTCCATGAAAAAGCAGATACTTACCGGGTAGCTATAGCTCAGGGAACCATTACCGTTAACAAAGAGGTCTTTGACGCAATCACCCATCATACTGCAAAAAAAGGTGATGTTCTTGGCGTTGCAAGAATTGCGGGAATTATGGCTGCTAAAAAAAACGCCGAATTGATTCCTCTGTGCCATATCATTGCTCTGACAGACTGTGAAGTGCAATTTTCGCTGGATGTTACCAATCATCAAATAACGGCAATCTGCCGGACTTCCTGTGTAGGGAAAACCGGTGTTGAGATGGAAGCCATGACCGGTGTCAGTGTGGCTCTTCTTACAATCTACGATATGTGTAAGGCGATGGATCGCAGCATGGTAATCTCCGGGATTCAGCTTTTGGAAAAACTGGGCGGAAAATCCGGTCACTACAAAAAAGAGTAATCTATATTTCAAAAAAGCCCCTGTCCAGACAATCTTTATAGTATTGTCCGGACAGGGGCTTTTGTATTTACCTATGTAATTTATCTGTCACACACTCTTATGCTGTCAGCAGTTCCAGAACAGCACCCATCAGTGCCGGGCTCAGATTCATGGTTGCCAGTGTTCCGATGCCGTCTTTGCCCATCTTTTCCACAACCGCCTGAATAGCAGACTTCAGATTGTAAGGAATCTGAGCTTTATCAAGCATTGCATAGCAGCGTCCGGCCAGATCGTTTTCTGCAAGAGATATACCGTCTGCAAATGTGATCACGATTTCTTTTCCTACTGCTGTTTCCGGTACTTCTACGGTCAGTGCTGCAATTGCTTTATTATAGGAAACTTTTACAGCTACTTCTTCGCCGTCTGCAGTTACTTTGCAGCATGCTTTTTCCACACCCATGAATACTACCTTCCAGCTTCTGCTTTCCGGAATCACAGATACATTACCCAGTGCTTTGCCGATGGTGAAAGTATCTTCTTCTCCGCCGGTAAATGTCAGCTGTGTAGCTACCCAGTTTTCTTCTTTATCTACAGGTGTATCTCCCTGGTCTTCCCACAGAGTGAAGGTTCCGTCTTCTGCCGGGAATACACGAACTTCCATAGCTTTCGGGTTATCGGTGCTGCTGTCATAATCAGCCATATCTTTCATCGGAACGATAGCTCCTGCTTTCATCAGAACAGGCATATCTTCTACACCTCTCCACAGATCGATCATACGGCCACCCTGGTATACCATACCCGTGAAGAAATCAACCCACATTCCTTCCGGCAGCCAGGTTGTTACTTTCGCTGCACGAACTTCCGGATCCTGTTTCTCTGTGATCGGGGACACCAGCAGTTCAGAACCAAAGTAATATTCATTCGGTACCTGATAAGCTTCTTCACGATCCGGCTCCAGATAATACATTGGCTGGATCAGCGGCAGATCATCGTAATTTGCTCTGTGGTTCATGGTGTACAGATATGGAACCATTCCATGACGCAGACGCAGGTAATCTTCCATAACACCCTGTGTGATCTTGTCAAATTTCCATGGTTCTTTTCCGTTGAACGGATTATCGGTGCTGTGCAGACGGTTAATCGGAGAGAATACTCCGTATTCTACCCATCTTGCCATCAGTTCATCGTCACGGATACCCATCATATGGCCACCGATATCATGGCTCCACCATCCATATCCAACGTTGCTTGCTGTATTGGTAAAATATGGCTGGAACTGTAAGCTTTCCCATGAGATTACACTGTCACCTGAGAATCCTACCGGATATCTGTGACTTCCCACACCTGCATATCTGGAGAAAGTCAGCGGACGATTACCCTTCCAGCTGCTGTCCAGATAATGATAATGGTTCAGCATCCACAGCGGATCCAGTCCCGGCACTTTGGTAACAGTTCCCTGCTGCCAGTCAAGCCACCAGAAATCCACGCCTTCTTCTTCCAGCGGATGATGCAGATCTTTCAGGTACACTTCCATGAAATGTGGATCTGCAGGATCAAACTGTACTGCAATCTCACTTTCAGGATCGATTCCCATCTTTTCTGCCACGCGCGGATACAGTTCCTCATATGCACGGATTCCGTCAGCCGGATGCACATTCAGTGTAATCTTCATATTGTGCTCATGCAGCCAGGACATAAATCCTTTTGGATCCGGGAAGAAGTTTTTGTTCCAGGTATATCCTGTCCAGCCGCTTCCGTATTTCGGATCTACATCATCAACAATATGCCAGTCCATATCAACAACAGCTACAGAGAACGGCAGTTTTTCGTCTTCAAAACGTTCTACCAGTTCTTTATATTCCTCCTCTGTGTAACGATGATAACGGCTCCACCAGTTACCAAATGCATATCTTGGCAGCAGCGGCTGTTTTCCACACAGATAATAGAAATCTTTCAGACTTTCCAGATAACGATGTCCATATCCGAAGAAATACAGATCCTCGCCATCTCCCTGTCTCGGACTTACCCATCCGTCTTCTGTCAGTGCCATCGAATGACTGTCATCCACAACAGCAAAGCCTTTTCTTGAGATGATACCATGCTCCATTTTGACTTTACCGCTGTATTTTTCGTTCATCGGTGTGTCACCCTTCAAATAAGCATCATCACTCAGTTTCATAGCACCGTCGCATCCGTCCAGTGTACGGGCTGTTCCAAGAAGATCACTCGGTTCATCTCCGTAATTCCAGTTTCTTCCCCAGCCGCTACCGCCGCCTACGACTTTGATAGACAGACCGTTTGCTGCAAATGGTTTTCTGTTGTAATGAATCTCCAGAGAATCTGTATAAATAACCAGCTCTTCTTCATCCTCAACGACCTTGAATTCCGGTACCGGGAAATCACGGTTCAGTACGGACTGTGTTGCACGGTCCTCGAATACACCTTCGCTGTTGTATTCCAGACGTACCAGTGCAGATGTCAGCATCGTGATTCGATAACAGTCTCCCTGAATAATCGCTTCTTTTTTGCTTACCGGATGTGCTTCCAGCTTATACTCTTCCATTCCCATGTTTGTAAAAACCTCCTTTAATTTTTTATTTTGTAACTGTGAGAATACTGAATAATTATAGTTTAAAATAAATATACTATAAAAATTTGGAGAATTCCTCTATTAAACTGACAAAAAAGTATATTATTTTGACTTTTTTGTCCTGCCTTTTATTGTAAGGAAGAAGCGATTTTTTCAGCCAGTGCTTCCAGAGATGCTTCCTGTGCTTCTTTTACCGCAGAACGGATCGTTACACCTTCCTCTAAGAGTTCAATATTTTTCATACCGGCAAAGATTTCCCGCATCTGTCTTCCGGCAACCGGTGCCCAGGTCCCGTTTTCCATGATGGCTACAGTACGGTTCTGCAAACTGTGTGCTTTCAATTCAGACAGTACAGTCTCCATCTTGGTAAAGATACCGCCGTTATAGCTCGGTGCGGCAAATACCAGATGGCTGCAGCGGAAAGATTCAGATACGATCACCGAAGGATCTGTCACAGATACATCGTACATGGCGATATTCTTTACACCTTTATCTGCCAGTTTTGATGCCAGGATCTCAGCGGCATTTTCCGTATTGCCATAGATGGATGCATAAGCGATCATAACTGCCTGATCCTCCGGTTTGTAGCTGCTCCAGGTATCGTATTTTTCAATAAACCATCCGAGATTCTCTCTCCAGACCGGTCCGTGGAGAGGACAGATCATTTTAATCTCCAAGGTAGCTGCTTTTTTCAGAAGATTCTGTACCTGAACGCCATATTTTCCTACGATATTAATAAAATATCTTCTGGCATCATCCAGCCAGTCTCTTTCAAAATTCACTTCATCCGCAAACAGGTTTCCATTGATTGCTCCGAACGTTCCGAATCCATCTGCGGAAAACAGGATCTTATCGACAGTATCATAGGAAACCATAGCTTCCGGCCAGTGCACCATCGGTGCCATCACGAAGGCAAAGGTATGTTTTCCGGTACACAGGGTGTCCATTTCTTTTACAATCACAGTACGGTCTTCCACCGGGAAATTAAAGAACTGTTTTAACATAGGAACTGTTTTCGCATTACATACCAGTTTTACATCCGGGTATCTTCTCACCACATCTCCGATGACCGCGCAGTGATCCGGTTCCATATGGTTGACGATCAGGTAATCCAGCGTCCTTCCGTTCAGTACATATTCCAGATTTTCAAAAAACAATCCGCTGATGGATGCGTCCACGGTATCTAACAGAACCGTTTTTTCGTCCAGCAGGACATAAGAGTTATAAGAAACTCCTCTTGAAATCGGGTATACATTTTCAAATAAAGCCAGTCTGCGGTCACTACCGCCGATCCAGTATAAATCATCTGTTACTTTTTTCACACAATGCATGGTGCAACTCCTCACTTTCGCTTTTGTTTTTCTATATTATACTGTTTTCAGACATTTCTTTCAAGCAATAAACATAGTTTAACTGTAACTATTCAGTAGCCACTGTCCCGCGAGGTGTTTTGACATGAATATGTCAAAATCCCGAGACATACAAGCCAAAATGCCATCACCGAAGGTGATTTACGCGAGCAACAAGTCAAAGTCCGTGCTTGCACGGAACCTTGAGGAGTGCCGCGATAACGATAAAAACTCGCAAAGCGTGTTTTTATCGTTTAAATGCATTTTGGCTCGTAACTATGAAGGTACTGAACAGTTACGTTTAACTGTTTATTCATAGCGGACAATTTCTTTTTT
>NZ_JALFPR010000073.1:0-8290 GCF_022785585.1 Oliverpabstia sp.
GCGCGGTATAATAAAGCCGACATAAACATACGATCCCGACAGCGAATGTCAGGCACCGTTTGGCAGGAGGGTATCAATGAACGAGAAAGAGAAAGTATTAACACATCTGGATATTCCATATTCCTATGAGCTGGCAAAACGTATGGAAGCCTACCGGTGTAATCCGGAGCTGGGATATCGGTCGGCAGGATCAAAAGCAGAGTTTCTGACCGGCGAGATGTTAAAAAAAGAGATGGAAGAGATTGGTCTGTCCGGGGTAACGAAAGATGAGATTACCGTAGACGGCTGGGAATTTCGTAAAGCAGTTCTGTATGTACTGGATGAAAATGGAAAGAAACGCGAGATCCGGCTGGGAGCTTACCAGACAAACTGCGTGACTGATGGGGCAGAAGAATATCCGCTGGTCTATGTTGGAAAAGGAACAGAGTTAGACTATAAAGACATCGATGTAAAGAATAAACTGGTATTAGTTGACATTAACCAACGTGACGAATGGTGGATCAATTTCCCGGTATATCAGGCACATCTGAAAGGTGCAAAAGCACTGATCGCGGTGCAGCAGGGCGGCTATGGCGAGATCGATGAAGATGCGTTAAATGCCCAGGATATTGCAGGACCGGCAGATGCTCCTGCATTTTCCATATCCAGAAGAGATGCCCAGTGGCTGAAAGAACAGCTGGATAATCAGCAGAGCCGGGAGCTATGGGTGACACTGGAAGCGGACAGCCGGGTGATGCCGGAGTGTAAAACTTATAATATTACCGGACAGATCCAGGGAAAACACAAAGACCGTCTGATCGTGCTTTCTGCTCATTACGATTCGTATTTTGACGGATTTCAGGATGATAATACGGCGGTGGCCATGATGTTCGGGATCGCGAAAGCATTGATCGATGCCAGGATTCAGCCGGACAATACGATCCTGATCTGTGCGATGGCAGCAGAAGAGTGGGGCGTGATTGATTCGGATTTTGACTGGTCCACAGGTGCCTACGAACAGGTATTTACCGTACATCCAGAATGGGTGGGAAAGGTGATCGCCGACCTGAACTTTGAGCTTCCGGCCCTGGCACACGGTGCAGGGGCACGGATCCGAAGTTGTTATGAATATCAGCCGTTTCTGGAACAATTCTTGGAGGAACTTCCGATGCTGACCAGAGCATACCCGGAGGAGGCATCCGTTGTATCACCAATCGAGACATGGTCCGATGATTTTTCGATGGCGATCGCAGGCATCCCTTCCATGGTAAATGATTTTACCGGTGGAAGTTTTATGGAGACACACTATCATTCTCAGTTTGATAACGACGAATATTATGATCCACAGGTATACCAGTTTCATCATGAACTGTATGCACTGCTGGTTCTGGCTATTGATGCGACTGCCGTGGTGCCACTCTCCTTTACCGGTGTTATGAAACGAGCACAGGAAGGACTGGAACTGATAAAATCCTGTGAAAACGGCTGTCTGGGAGAAAAGTACGAAACAATCAGCGGATTACTGAGCGACGCAAAAAAACAACAGGAAGAGAATTACCGCTGGCTTATGCAGAAAAACAGCGAATATAAAACATGCGAAGATCCTGAAAAACGGGAAGAACTGTATCAGAGTTTGCGGCAGACAGAAGCAGAACTTCTGGAGCGGTTCAAAACAGAACAGGATGCATTTGTCCGCATCGACTGGTACGGAAATGTATTTTACCCACATGAGATACTGTTGAGAAACATCCACCTCCTGGAGGGAGCAAAAAAGAATCTCGAAAAAGGAGAAATTTCAATAGCACTCAGAAAATTGTACGATGTGGATAACAATGCCTATGCATTTATGTTTGATAAAGAAGTCTACGAACATTTTACCGATTATGTGTACCATCAGCCAAAAGAACGGCTGAAATGGGGATACAGACGTCTGATGCAGCATGAAAATCTGTACGATCTGGTAAAACAGCTGCTGAAAAAAGAAGAAGCAGGAGAAAAAGACTGTCGGGAAGAGGCAGTAGCACTTGCAAAAGTAATCGATAAACAGTACAAAATGGCAGAACAGACAATGGAAGAGATTTATCAAACCGTGAAAGAACATTTTGTGCATCCGATACAGGAACAATAAGAAAGGTGACGGGGAAACCCGCTGAAAAATATGGAAAGCGATAAGTTATATCGGGTAAAAAAAGAAGATTTACCTAAGTTAGAGGAACTTTTAAACATTTGTTTTGCACACGATCCACTGTACGAGACACTGATCCCGGATCCGGATGTGAGAAAACGTCTGATGCCGGAGCTGTTTCACTGCGATATGGACGAATTCTATGAAACATGTGAGATTTTTGCGGACAGCGAAGAACTTAACAGCGTGCTGGTGGTATCCGATGAGACAGAGTCCTACAATCTGTTTCATTTCCTGCTGACAGAAGCGAAGGCAACCCTGCAAAATGATCTGTATCTGATCAAGGAGGATCCGTCTTTTCATACCTTTTATAATTTTATCAAAGGCGGTGACTACCTGAATTCGAGCTGGACACAACAGCTTCATCAGACAAAACGACTGCATATTATTTACCTGGCGGTTCATCCAAGGATGCAGCACCACGGAATGGCAGCGATGCTGATGGATGAAGCAATCCGGTATGCCCAGGAACATGGAATGATGATTTCACTGGAAACACACAACGAAAAAAATCTGGAATTCTACAAAAAGTTCCAGTTCAAAGAGTATGGAATCTTAAAAAAGAACTTTAATTTGAAACAATACTGTCTGATCCGGGAATATCAGTAAGGGTCTGCTTTACAAAACGTGGGATCTGTTATATGATGTATAACACACAGAAAAGAGAAAGCAGGGTGAACAGATGCAGATAGAATTGCTGGAGATAGATTTTAACAGCGAAGAAGCAATTTATATGCAGCTTCGCAACCAGATCATACTTGGAATCGCCACATCCAGACTGCAGGACGGAGATACCCTCCCGTCAGTAAGACAGATGGCAGAATGTATCGGAATTAATATGCATACAGTAAATAAAGCGTACGCTGTTCTCAGGAAAGAGGGCATCGTATCTATAGACCGGAGAAAAGGTGCAGTGATCTGCATCGATTCAAACAAACTGCTGGCACTGGAAGAAATGCGTCAGAATCTGTATATCATTCTGGCAAAGGGGCGATGTCATAACATTTCCCGGCAGGAAGCACATAGGCTGCTGGATGAAATCTATGATATGTGGGAGCAATCCCCCGAAGACCCGTTAGAATAATCTGCGGGCAAACAGGATACGAAAAATGGAGGATAGAACGCTGCATGAGTACACAATATACGAATCAGGCAAAGACAGCGGTAAAATATGCGGAAAAGACAGCACGCAGATACAAACATAGTTATATCGGAACCGAACATTTACTGGCAGGTCTTTTACACGAAGAAGAGGGAACGGCCGGTATGGTTCTGCGCGACATGGGAATCAGTGAAGAACGGCTGATGGAAATGATCCGGAAACTGATTGCACCGGAAGAGAGTAATGTGCTGACTGCGGACCGGGCAGGATATACCCCACGGGCGACAAGAATGCTGGAAGGAGCTGTGGAAGAAGCAGATGATCTTCGCAGTGAAAAGATAGGAACAGAACATCTTCTGCTTGCGATGCTGCGGGAAGTTGACTGTATGGGAACCCGTCTGCTGCACACGATGGGAGTAAATATCCGAAAACTGCAGAATGAAGTTCTGGCAGCGATGGGAGAAGAAGTTGCCAATCCAAGAGATAACGGCAATGCACGATCCAGAAATGAAGCGGCTACAGGCACGCCGACACTGGATCAGTACAGCAGAGATCTGACTGAGATGGCTCGTCAGGGAGTTATGGATCCGGTGGTCGGAAGAGAAGATGAGATTGGTCGGGTAATCCAGATTCTGAGCCGCCGGACGAAAAACAATCCCTGTCTGATCGGAGAACCGGGTGTTGGAAAAACAGCGGTAGTAGAAGGACTTGCTCAGCGGATCACGCAGGGGCTGGTGCCGGAAAAAATGAAAAACAGACGGCTGGTTGTTCTGGATTTGTCCGGTATGGTGGCAGGATCAAAATACCGCGGTGAATTCGAAGAAAGAATCAAAAAAGTAATTACAGAAGTGATGGAACATCCGGGGATTCTGCTGTTTATTGATGAATTGCATACAATTATCGGAGCAGGCGGTGCGGAAGGAGCACTGGATGCATCCAATATTTTAAAACCTTCTCTTTCGAGAGGGGAGATTCAGATCATCGGTGCGACCACGATTGAAGAATACAGAAAACATATCGAAAAAGATGCTGCACTGGAACGAAGATTTCAGCCGGTTACGGTAGAAGAACCGACGCAAGAGCAGGCAGTTGAGATTCTGAAGGGATTGCGCCCTTATTATGAAAAACATCACGGAGTCACCATTACCGATGAGGCGCTGGAGGCAGCAGTCAAGATGTCTATCCGTTATATTGCAGACCGGCATCTGCCGGACAAAGCCATTGATCTGATGGATGAAGCATCTTCACGGGTACAGTTAACAGGTATTACAGTGCCTCCGCAGTTAAAAGAGGTAGAGCAGAATCTACATGCACTTGCCGAAAAAAAAGAGGAAGCGATCAGGGAAGGCGATTTTTCAAGAGCGCGGGAGTTGCAGGAAGGACAAAAAGAGCTGGAAGAATCCTACGAAAAATTGAAAAAACGTCAGGAACAGCGCTATAAAAATAAAAAAATGCAGGTAACCGAAGAAAATATTGCCCAGATCGTATCCAGCTGGACCAAGATTCCGGTACAGAAACTTGCCCAGAAAGAGTCCAAACGTCTGGCAAGCCTGGAAAAAGAACTGCACAAACGGGTGATCGGTCAGGAAGAAGCGGTGGAAGCGGTGGCGAAAGCAATCAAGCGAGGACGCGTGGGACTGAAAGATCCGGCAAGGCCGATCGGTTCTTTCTTGTTTCTAGGACCGACCGGTGTTGGTAAGACAGAACTGTCTAAAGCACTGGCAGAGACAGTCTTTGGCTCCGAGCAGGCGATGATCCGTGTGGATATGTCGGAATACATGGAAAAGCACAGTGTATCAAAACTGATCGGCTCACCGCCGGGATACGTGGGATATGAAGAAGGTGGTCAGCTTTCCGAGAAGATACGGAGAAATCCATAGAGTGTGATTCTGTTTGATGAAATTGAAAAAGCACATCCGGATGTATTTAATATTTTATTACAGGTGCTGGATGACGGTCATATCACAGATGCGCAGGGCAGAAAAGTGGATTTTAAACAGACCTGTATCATCATGACATCAAACGCCGGTGCACAGTCAATCGTAGAACCAAAACGTCTTGGATTTTCTCAGGGAGAAGACAAGAAGAAAGACTACGAAGATATGAAACGCGGTGTTATGGAAGAAGTGAGAAGAATCTTTAAGCCGGAATTCTTAAATCGTGTCGATGAGATCCTGGTCTTCCATATGCTGGATAAACAGGAGATTCGCCAGATTGTTAATATTCTGGTAAAAAAACTGGAGAAACGATGCAAAGAACAGCTGGATATCGAACTGGTTGTCCGAAGCAGTGTAAAAGACTATCTGGCAGAAAACGGATTTGACAGCAAATATGGTGCACGACCTCTGAAAAGAGCGATCCAGAACAAATTGGAAGACAGGATGGCAGAGGAGATACTGGCTGGAAAGATTCACAGAGGGGATCGGGTTATTGTGTCTGTATCTAAAAAAGTTATTAAATTTTCAGTCAATGACTAGATGTTTTTCTGAATTTATTATATAATATCTACAAAACAAAAGCAGCGTCAGAGATGGCGGAACGCACAGAGGAAAACTAGGAGGATATTATGGCTACGATTAAAGAATTGATCAGAACAGAAGCAGCTGGAGGAATCAGTTTCGGTAATTATGAACTGGATACCAAGACGAAACTTTCTGATTATGAATATGATGGTGATTTATATAAAGTAAAAACCTTTAAGGAGATTACAAAGCTGGAGCGAAACGGAATGTTCGTATACGAATCCGTTCCGGGAACCACAGTTTTAGATATGAAGATCGGAAATAACGGTATGGTATTTTCTGTAGAAGGGACAGATAATACACAGATTACAGTAGAGATGGAAGCGGATTGCGAATATAAAGTACTTCTGGATGACGTGAGCGTTGGTCATATGAAAACCAATCTGGGAGGAAAATTGTCTTTCAGCGCAGACTTATCCCCGGATAAAGCTGTTTGTGTGGAGATTGAAAAATTATAAGTGATCAAAAGCCTGTGATGAAAAAGCTGTCGTCTTACCGGAAAACGGTAGGGTGGCAGCTTATGTTGTGTATGAGGGTGAACAGGAGTAGAAAGAGCATGGCAAAAGCGAAGAAAACAGTATTTTTCTGTCAGGAGTGTGGATATGAATCACCAAAATGGATGGGGCAGTGTCCGGGATGCAAAAGCTGGAATACATTTGTGGAAGAGACTGTGAGTCCAAACCAGACAAAACATCAGGAGGCAACAGGAAGAAAGAAAGCCGAACCTGTAGCACTTTCCGAGATTTCCCTGGATGAAGAAGACCGTATCCATACAGGTATCAAAGAACTGGATCGGGTTCTTGGCGGCGGGATCGTGCAGGGCTCGATGACGTTGGTAGGCGGTGATCCGGGTATCGGAAAATCGACGCTCCTTTTGCAGGTATGCAGAAATCTGGCAGATCGAGTATCCGTTCTTTATATTTCCGGTGAGGAATCATTAAAACAGATCAAACTGCGGGCACAGAGAATCGGTGCGTTTGGAGACCGGCTGCGGCTGCTGTGTGAGACCAATCTGGACATGATCCGCCAGGTGATTGAAAAAGAAAAACCAACAGTAGTTGTGATCGACTCGATACAGACTATGTACAACGAAGAGGTGTCCTCTGCTCCTGGAAGTGTGTCGCAGGTAAGAGAATCCACAGGGGTGCTGCTGCAGATAGCAAAAGGACTTGGGGTTTCCATATTTATCGTTGGTCATGTGACAAAGGATGGAAATGTAGCAGGACCGAGAGTGCTGGAACACATGGTAGATACAGTGCTTTATTTTGAGGGCGATCGCCATGCATCCTACCGGATTCTGCGTGGAGTAAAGAATCGTTTTGGATCTACCAATGAGATCGGTGTCTTTGAAATGCGTGAAGAGGGGCTGGTGGAAGTGGAAAATCCTTCGGAGTTTATGCTGGCGGGAAGACCAGAGGGAGCATCCGGTTCCGTAGTAGCCTGCTCCATGGAGGGAACCAGACCGATCCTGATAGAAATCCAGGCACTTGTATGTGCCAGCAACTTCGGTATGCCGAGAAGAACGGCAGCAGGTACGGATTATAACAGAGTTAATCTTTTGATGGCCGTACTGGAAAAACGTCTGGGACTTCATCTCTCGGCAAGTGATGCATATGTCAATATCGCCGGGGGAATCCGTATGAATGAACCGGCGATAGATTTGGGAATCCTGCTTGCTGTGGTATCGAGTTATAAAGATATTGTGATTGATGATAAGGTACTGGTATTCGGAGAAGTTGGTCTGAGCGGAGAAGTACGTGCGGTAAGCATGGCAGAACAGAGGGTACAGGAAGCAAAGAAACTGGGCTTTACAAAGGTAATCCTTCCGGCAGCATGCATGAAAAGTGTGGGACAGGAAACAGAAATCACGCTGATTCCGGTGGATAACATCAGAGATGCAGTTCGCTTTCTGGAACAGAAAAGGTAATGTAAGAAATACATCAAAGAAAATGTAAAAAAATGTAAAAAAATGTAAAAAGACAGTTGACGAAAACAGAAATAAATGCTATTATATCAGAGTTGCAACTGACGAAAACGATTGAATCAAAGAAGTGAAAAAAGTTCTTGACAATATAGAGTGAGTTGTGATATGATGCAAAAGTTGTTGCTGATGAGTCGAAAACATAAACCAACTTCAAAAAAAGTTGAAAAAGTTCTTGACAGGCAGGAAACGACATGATATAATAGCAAAGCTGTTTGAGACAAACGGCAATGCAAAACTGATCTTTGATAACTGAACAGTGAAACACATTCCTCGAAAGTTCTTTTTAAAATCATAAAAACGAACGATCGAAAGATCCTTAAAAAACAGTAAAAGGGATAAATTAGCCAAGAGTTGATTTTGACCTGGAGCAAATCTCGCAGAACAAGTTCTGCTCGATGAACGCACGATTTTCATTAGTACAAGCACATGAAAATCTTGATGCGCACATTTATTTAGAGAGTTTGATCCTGGCTCAGGATGAACGCTGGCGGCGTGCTTAACACATGCAAGTCGAACGA